>NZ_RQES01000016.1:300000-446059 GCF_004769405.1 Leptospira selangorensis | reverse complement strand
AGGGCTGCATCTTTCGATATTATTGTAGAATGAGAGTAGCTCTAATTTGTTTTCTTAGTGTTCGAGATTATTATACCCATGGCGAACTCATCACCATGGAACAATCTCAGCTAATAAAAAATTTTAATTTCTCATTCGCAGTTATATTTGTTGTTAAAGAACTTTGTTTCTTCCCTAAACTTGCGGCTCGAAAGGCAAATGCCGTTCTACTCGAAAGTTTCGGTTACTGACCTAAAAACGGCCAGAAGACCAAAATACAAAATCGACCCGGCCAGTCAAACCGTTTTTATAGAAATTTTACAAATCTATCCTTTTTGAATTTTGAAATCCGCGATTTTAATGCGACATAAGTTGAACCAAAATTTATAGGAATTCCGATACTTTCAGGCACTTTGGGACATAGATTCAATTCATTATAATATATTAATATAGCCCTAAAAAGGAAATGTAATCCATAATAAACTATAGAACACCAGCAATCAAAATCCCAAGTAAAACTGGGATACATTTGGACAAAAGATCACCTACAGAAAAACTCAGAACTTCATAATAATCGAAGATCAATTAAATAAATATAATATTTCATTTACAATTCGGAATAAATTCAAACAGTTTCAACTCAGTTTCACTCCATTTAGGCGAGCCGGCGTCGACAGGATACAAAGAACGCAAACATCGATCCATTCTCTCGTCAAAGTACCCTCCCCTTTTTCGATATACTTCGCTCTTCAGCATTTCTTCATAATCGATTAAGTAATCGATATTATTTGATCTTAAATAATCGAATAAGGTATTCTTTTTAATGTAAGGAAAGACCTCATCATTTGCTAACCCATCGATATTAATCACTGGTATTCTTGAAAAGTAACTGATAATACCTGCATTCCATGCCGCAACCTTAGTGAATTTTTTATCTTTTAGAAAAAGCCCTGCACGCAACATTCCAATTTGATGTGGCCATCTAATGCTGAGAAATTTTGCCTTGTCTACATAAAGATAACCGAAAAGGACCAAAAATGCCGGAATCAATAAACGTTTTCTAAACAAAAAGACGCCGATTGCGGCGAGCATGATGCCCATCGGTACGATAAGATTAGCTGAATACCAAACATTTGCTCCTCGAGAATTAAATCGATAGAAGAAAACATATCCAACCACCGTAAAAAAACAGGAGAAAGCCAAAATTAAAGAAGGATAATAATTAGATCGATTCTTCGACTTAATGAACTTTCGCCAAGAGTATACTACTAAGACAGGAAATGATAATAATACGGCAATTTGGACCCACTTACCCAACTTTGCAAAGAAGGGAAGAAAAATAGAACCAACCAAACCTATCACCGGCAAAACGGAATGGCCCTCGAGAGCAGACCAATACAATTTTACCTGAGCACTCCCTTGAGAGAAATGGCCCGATATAAAGAAATTTTGTAATAGAATAATAAAAACGCCAATAACTGCCCCGGCTAAAACAATTGCGCTTCGTTTCAAACTTTTACTTTTAAAGCGAAGTGAACTGATCAAAAAGGCAGAAAATACAACACCTGGCAATAGCCCGAAATCAGACCTAGATAAAGATCCGAATACGCCCAAGAGAAAAAGCCAAATTGTATCAGATAAGGATAAATCCTTATCTTGTGTAGAAAAATATAGCGAAGATGCTGAGAAAAACAAAACAAGCCAGGATTCCATCATTGCAGTACTCTGCATAATCGCCGTAAAAGTAAAGAATGGGGCCACAGCTAACATAATAGAACTTTTACCAAAAAAGTTCTCAGCAACCCGTGCGGTAAAATAAGCGGACAGCCCCATAAAAACGGAAGCTAATCCACCAATTATCAAAAATAAATTTCTCCAATTGATATCACCGACGATCGAGTATATAAAAACTAAAATATATCCATATAAAAAATGAAAACCAGTAGTAACCGAAACCCCATCGAAAGTCCAAATGCCTTCCGAAACCCGGTGCCTTGCCATCTGAATATAATAGAAAGCATCATCAGGAATCACTCCAATCAACGCCGCATCGGAGGAGTTATAAAAAAATAGAACACGAAAAATCATTCCAATGAATACAAAAGATCCTGCGACAATCGGCGCCCATCCGGACAAAGGAATATTCACTATGCAGACCCCATAGAAATAGAATTATCAAACAACATTCTCCATATCAAACCTTCATGTCAAATTACTATCCTTAGAAAACCCCAAAAGTATCCTTACTGCGAGCAAATCTAACTAGTTGAGCTTCTTCTAAAACCTTTGAAAATGTCTTGTGAGTGAAAGTAAAAGGGCTATCTTGACCAAAAGCCGAAATGAAACTCCGCCGTTCTCTTAATCTTTACGATTCCATTTCTCTCATGTTCAGCTCTATGGTCGGACCGGGGATTTTTATCACTACGGGCTATATACTGACCCAAACCGCCAATCCGAATTGGGCACTCCTCTGTTGGATCTTGGGTGGGTTGCTCGCAATCGCAGGTGCGATGAGTTATGCGAAATCGGCGAGCATCTTTCCGTATGCTGGAGGAGATTATGTTTATCTAAAGGAGGCCTACTCTCCTATCGTTGCGTTTTCGAGCGGCTGGCTTTCTTTGTCTGTGAATTTTTCGGCATCTATCTCTCTTTCCGCAATTGCTTTCTCTAAATCGTTTTTAACCTTATTTAATCCCAGTTGGGACATTTATTTCTTAGAGTCCAAGTTTTTAGGCATCACATTCTCCCTGGGTATAGCTCAAATCATAGGGATCTCCACGATCTTATTTTTTACGATCGTGAACTTTTTCGGTATCGGATTCGCTTCTCGTATCCAAAATTTTTTCACTACTTTCAAAATTTTGGGTTTAGTCGCTTTCGTGACTCTGGGTTTTACTATAGGAAATTATAATATTCAAAATTTTGAATCTTTTTCTCTGATCCCTTCCGATCTTCAGGGATGGAATCTTTTACTTGCAGGAGCGATCCCGGTCACCTTTTCTTATTTGGGCTGGAATATGATCACTTACGTAGCAGAAGAAGTAAAGGATCCGGAGAAGAATATTTACAAAGCAGTGATCGTTTCCTGCATTTTAGTGACTCTTCTTTATGTTCTGATCAATTTTCTGTATTTGAGCTCTGCTCCTGTCCAATTTTTGGCGGGAGACGAGAAGATCGGTGTGACTGCTTCCGGATTTTTATTCGGAAATGGTGTGAATATCCTGATCACTGCATTTATTTGCTGGGTATTCCTAGGCGGAATTTCCGCTTATATCATCGGCGGTTCCAGGATCTATTTTGCTATGGCAAGAGACGGATTCTTCTTTCCGAGTATGGCCAAATTACATTCTAAATATCATAGCCCTTATAAGTCTTTGATCTTTCAGTTTTTGTATGCTTGTCTTTTTTGTTTTGTAAAAGAGATAGAATCACTTTTATATCTGATCACTTGCTCCACACTATTACTTGCAACGATCACCGCTTACACTCCTGTCATTTTCGAAAAAAGACATTTAAAAAATGAATTTAAGATACCAGGCTATCCTTATTCAACCTATCTATATATACTTTCTAATATTCTGATTATTGCAACATTGCTATACAACAAAAGTGCAGAAGCTCTTTGGGGTTTTGGGTTCACTCTATTCTCTATTCCGCTCTATTATTATTTCAAACTTTCTAAAAAATCTCAACCGATCCCGACGGAAACTATCTCCGAACCTGCATTGGAAGCCGGCGGTTTAAGTTTACTTCCTGAAAACGAACCGGTTCCTGTAGGCAGCGGAGATCCCGCTTAAGTTTCTGCCTTGGAACTTTCGCCTAAAAACAAACTCAGACTTCATCGATACTTGGGGATTATTTCCTTAAGTTTTCTTTTTTCTCGTCCGTTTATCATTCTATTCCAATTTCCTGATATTCAAAATTTCGAATACTTCTCCGCATATACCGGAAGAATTGGAGCTATCTTCGGAGTTTTAGTATTCATTAGCGGAGGAGGTTTAGGTAAATATCTAGATGAGAAGAAGTCAAGAGTTGCGGAAATTCATACAATCATAATGCTTGCAGGTCTGACCATGCAAGTTCCTGTACTTGCAGAAGTGGAAATTCTTCTAGTCCCGAACCTGATCTCTTATCTAGGGTGCGGGTTCCTGATCTGGGGCTGGATCCTGGGCAGAAGAGTTTTTATAAACAGAAAAAGAATCCTTCCGTTTTAAACATCTATAGGAAGCAAGAAACCCGAAGGAACATTTTGGGAAAACAAAATCAAATTTTCAAGAATTCGAAAGTATATTCTTTCGGAAAGAATATGCAAATTGAGAGATATCCCCTTCTTTCCAACGATTTTTATCGTAGTTTATATTGATTGCCATTCTGTTTTCGTAAGTAGTCACCGTCGTGAAAACTGTTTGGGTCAAAGCAGGATGGACCGTAAAAGAAAGTTCTTTTACTTTTATTTCATCCGATGCCAAAACAGGGATAATTCCCACATTGCTCAGCAAACTGGCTTGAGGATTCCGATTCATGAGTAATTGGAAAAGTTTTAGCCCATCTTCTTTTTCCAAAAATTGTTCCGAAGGAGGAAGTAATTCGTAAAATGCTCTACCTTCCCTTCTTCCAATACGAGCTCTTACATCATTCATGATTGCTTTTGCTTTAATATCAAATGGATCTCTAATATTCACCGGAGTAGTGAATAGAGAGATATAAAGTCCTAATGCGGAATCCGGCACCGGATGACTCAAATGAGGCCTTAAGTCCGCTGGAGTAGAAAGATATAATACTCCTTCTTGGCCTTTGTCAAAAAAATCTGCGAGCGCAGTTACTTGAGAAGCGCCTAAGATCCCATGAAGGGATATCTTTTTTTGTTTAGAAGTTTTTAAGATAGAATTTACATCTTCTTCTTCTAAATAAAAACTAATGATCTCAGGATCTTGTTCTTCTTTTTTGCGAGAGAATTGAGGAATCGTCAAAGGTTTCTCAGGTTTAGGCTCACCTTTGTATAATTCTTCCGCAGGATATAATTCCATTAAGGAAGAATATTCCGAATCTTCCTCAATTTCGTCCGCTTCTCCCGTGCTAGCTCTTAGTACATCTAAAAGAAATCTGCAACCTGATCTTCCATCTCCGATGCTATGATGAAAGATAACACCGATCGCAAACTTTGAATTTCCGGAAGTATAAAATATAGTTCTGATTAAAGGAGAATCTCCCAATTCAAAAAGTCGGATCGTTTCCTTAGCTAATTTGGATTTCCAATCAGGAGAATAGAAATCTTTTTGGATGGGGATTTTTTTGTCCGAGGTTGCAAAGTATAAATGAGAATCTTGTCCGGCCTGTTTTAAGATCTGAACCTTAGCTAACGCATGTTTGTTTTGGATAAGGTCCAGGGCTTTACGTAAACTTTCTTCCGAAAAAGAACCTTCGCCTTCTGCCATTACGCAGAAGTTCATAGAGGAGGCGCGGTCATATAACCAGAAATTTGCCTCCGCTTGGTCTAAGGATCGAATGAACTGACCCTGGGGTCTTTCGGATTCTT
Organism: Leptospira selangorensis; assembly: GCF_004769405.1. Taxonomy (NCBI): domain Bacteria; kingdom Pseudomonadati; phylum Spirochaetota; class Leptospiria; order Leptospirales; family Leptospiraceae; genus Leptospira; species Leptospira selangorensis. The sequence goes on along the minus strand of NZ_RQES01000016.1, from coordinate 440,544 downwards.
TTAAATTTTGCATGCCATTTCCGACTTTAAAGTACTAGGCCGGAATCGCAATACCATCCATTTCTTCTTTTTGGTAACGATTCGCCCTTGTCATACTTTCAAAGTCGTTAAAACGAATTCCATATTTTTTTAAGAATGGTTTTACTTTAGGGGCGACTGCTTGTCGTAGATAGAACGGCTGTGTTACCACAAAATGATGGATACCATGTGTGGCTCCAAAATTAAAGCAGAACAAATGTAAAGGTAATATCCACCAAGAATCCAACACTTGGGTCTGTTGGTATAAACTCTTCACATCTCCGTAATAATGCATATTAGAAGATACGATCTGTATGGCAGATTGTCTGAGCCAACAAGGGATCAAATATACCACCGCTGCAGTATTTAAGAAATTATGAATGTAGGCAGTAGTTCCAGTTTCTTGTATAGGACTTCCTAATGACCAATTGATCAACGAAATCATTCCCCAGATCAAGAATGAATACCAAAGAAGAAGGTACACTAAACGATAAGGTCCCTTGATCGGTTTGGCTTTTATTTTTGCAAGGTATCGGATCGCGTCTTTTCTGATCTTAGGTCCTTGTAGAACGACTGCCATGATCGGATCTATCATTACGAGTATTCGTCTGATACCCCAAGGCATTCCATTACTGATAAATCTTTCTTCTATATCTTCTATATTTCCTGAAAGTTTATGATGAAGAAGGTGGATCTCTTTTCTAAACCAAGGATTGACTGTATTTGCGCGGAATAACCAGACCATCCAGAATAGAAAATTCTGCATCTTGGGATTTTCTTTAAAATAAATACTGTGGATTAAGTCATGCTCCATCTCATGTAGAAAGGAAGCCAAGATTCCATTCCCTATTATACAAGCCCAGAATGGAATAATATCCATTATATACAAACTTCCGAGTACGATCATTCCGAAAGCGGAGCCGATAGTGATCGAAAATCCGATCGCGTCTTGGTGTTTTAAAAATGAGAAACGTTTTCTGAGTTTAGAATCCGAACGGCGGATCCATTTGATGATACGTTTTGTTTTTTCTTTTTCGGTAAATCTATCCGAAATGTTTTTTCGCTCAAGGGTAAGGGAACTCATATCCACTCCGATGTAACTGATGGAAGGAATTATACGCAATATCCCAGATCCGTCGTTCCATTCTATAAACCGAAACCGTAGGATCGGTTTCAATTGATAGGATGGGACCGATCTTTAAGAATTTTTCTCCCTATATTCGGATGGAGGAACTCCCACTTCTTTCTGAAATGCCCTGTGGAAGGAGGTTTTACTCCTAAATCCCACCTCATAGGCAATATCCAGGACAGAAGACTCCTTGTTTTTAGTAAGCAGCTCGCAAGCCTCTCGGATCCTATACTCGTTTACGAATGCTGAAAAATTTTTGCCCATTTCTTGGTTGATCAGTTCCGAAAGTTGGTGAGAAGAAAGTCCTAACTCATCCGCAAGACTTGCCAAACTCAGGTCCTCGTCTTTGTATAATTTTTCGACTTCCATCTCTTTTAATAAATTTTCTCTGAGTGTAACTAGATCCATTCCTTGGAGTAAGGAGCGGGAATATTTTTGGAAGGTAGCTCTTGCAACCTCTTGCAAATTTTGGAAATAAGCAGGGTACCTTCTGCCAATTAAATACGAAACACAAAGACTTAAGCCCATCATAGAAGCGCTGACTAACAGAAAGAGTGGATTCTTGCCTATTAGAAAAAAAGCACCTACCGAATGGTTTGCGATCGTAGCAAGAATGATATAAAGTAGGACCCTTGCGGTCCATTCTTCTTTCAAAACATTCGGTTTAAATAATATTCTGCTCCCTCTCAACAATCCGGCAATATAGGTGGCAAGTACGAGTAATGGGATCAGAAAAACCAGATCGAATGCACTTCTTGTTTCCGAGAATGTTCGTATGCCGTCGCTAATCGTATCAGAATCCGGAACAAAACTTAAAAAATATAAAATCCAGATGATCCCAGGCAAAATGGAATGTTTTGGACTTAAACCCAGCGTAGATTTTTCGAATTCTGAATTTTGGATAATTTTATGGATTCCATATAAAATGGGGCCTATGGAACCCAAGACCGGAACATGAAGAAGTACAATTCTAGGAAAAGAAGAAGAAAGCCCGAATACGTAAAATAAACAGGTGCCTTGTAATAAACCTAAGCATACGAACAACAAAGAAAGTAAACGATTGAGAGCCGTTTTTCTTTCTAAAATATTCTGCCCGATACATAATAAGGCTCCTAGATACGTTCCGAAGATCGCAAAAGAAACTAAAATCCAGAATACCGGAGAATGAGAAATTTGTTCCGGAAGATAAATCGGAAGATTAGACATCCAAGGCTTTATCTACTATCTATCGGAGTTGTCAACCTTCTGTAAGGCCTCTATTTTGATTGGGAAACGAAATTAGTTTCTATTAAAAAGCGAAGAAGTTCGACATCAAATTCAGAAAAACAAAAGACATATAATCCAAAGAGTAGACTATGTGGTCTACTCGCTACGGAGAATTTTATGAAATCGTATACTTATATCCAAATTGAAAAGAAAGGTCCTGTGTTTTGTATCGCACTCAATCGTCCGGATGCCAGAAACGCGATGAATACGCAAATGATCATGGAGTTAAGCGATGCTCTCACTGTTTACGAAGATGATCCAAATTCAAGATGTGCAGTCTTGTATGCGAATGGTCTTCATTTCACTTTCGGTTTAGAATTGGAAGATGTTGCAAAATCCATCATTGATCAAGGCAGGAATTTTTTCCAAAAAGGAAATATCAACCCTTGGGATACAGGAGGAACAGGTAGAGTTCGCAAAAAACCTTTGATCACAGCGGTTCATGGGTTTTGCCTAACTTTAGGAATTGAATTGATGCTTGCTTCCGATATAGCACTCGCCGCAGAGAAAACCGTATTTGCTCAAATGGAAGTGCAAAGAGGAATTTTACCATTTGGCGGAGCCACAATCCGATTCGTAAGAGCTTCCGGTTGGGGTAACGCGATGAAATATATTCTAACAGGAGATACTTTCGACGCTACTGAAGCATATCGGATCGGAATTGTACAGGAAGTTCTACCTAAAAAGGAATTATTAATAAGAGCAATAGAGCTCGCTGAAAAAATTTGCGCCCAGGCTCCGAAAGCAATCGATGCAGTTCTGGCAAACGCACGAAAAGCAATCGAAGTGGGAAATTTAGAGGCAATAGATGATTTAGTGCCGTTGGTAACCGATTGTTTAAAATCGGAAGATGGCCAAGAAGGTATCCGCTCCTTATTGGAGAAAAGAACCGCCGTTTTTAAAGGAAAATAGTATTTTAACTTTTCTGAATATATTGTTTTAGCTAAGATCCATATTTAGTTTGCATTCCTAACGAACAATATTCGGATTCAGGGAATTCTACTTGCCTTCGCGTATCTTTCTTCGAGTTTAGCAAGATCCGAGGGATCATAAATGGATTTTAGCCTAAGTTCCGATGAACAAGAGTTCACAGAATCGTTTCGTAATTTTTGTAAAAAGGAGATCAGCCCATTTGCGGAAGAAGCGGATAAAACGAAGGAACTTCCCGGATCCCATTATCTCAAGCTAGGAGAAGCCGGTTACCTAGGTCTTTTGCATGAAGAAGAATTCGGCGGACAGGGTGCAGGAGTTTTCTTAAGCACCTTGGCAATGGAGATCATTTCCGAATCTTGTGGTTCTACTTTTTTCAGTGCGGGTGCCTCTGCAGGTTTATTCGGACTTCCTATTAAACATTTTGGAACCCCAGAACAAAAGAAAAAATATCTACCTGATATTATCTTGGGCAAAACAATCGGCTCCTTAGGAGTTACGGAACCTGACGGCGGTTCCGACGTTTCAGGACTTTCTTCCCTTGCTAAAAAATCAGGTAAAGATCGTTATATTCTCTCCGGTCAAAAAACTTTTATCACAAATGCGCCGAATGCGGACTATTGTTTGGTCCTTGCAAGAACCCAAGACGAAACAGGAAAAGAAAAAGGGCTCACTCATTTTATAGTCGATCTGAATTCCAAAGGTATCTCCAGATCTGCAGCAATGGATAAGATGGGACTAAAAGCATCTCCTACCGGTGCATTATTCTTTGAAGATGTAGAAGTTCCTGAGGAAAATATCTTAGGTAAATTGGGAAAAGGTTTTAGACAAACCATGCAGACTTTTAATGCGGAAAGACTTTCTTTAGCCGCTTATTCATTAGGAGTTATGAAGGCTTGTTTAGATGAATCTAAATCTTTCTCCGCTTCTCGAAAAAGTTTCGGCAAATCGATTTACCAGCACCAAGGTGTTGCGTTTATGCTCGCAGAAATTTATTCCAAATACGAGGCGGCTAAGTGGCTCACATATAACACTGCTTGGGAAATGGAAAAAATAGAATCGGAAGGAAAACCAAGTATGAGTCTTTCCGGAAAATGCGCCGCTTGTAAATTATTCGCAACTACAGCAGCAAGGGAAGTTACAAATCTTGCAGTACAAATTCATGGTGGTGCGGGATATATGGACGAGTACAAAGTATCTCGCCTCTATAGAGACACTCGATTGGGAGAGATAGGTGGAGGAACAAGCGAGATCCAGAAATTGATCATCTCCGGAAGTATCATGAAGGAATCTTAATATCCTTCTTCGGAAATGGAATGTAAACCGATCGGATCTATAATTTCAATCCGGTTTTTAGAGCTGGAAATAAATCCTTCCTGCTTTAAATTTCGAAGTTCTCTGACGATTACTTCTCTTACGGTTCCGATTGAGTCCGCAAGATTTTGTTGGGACAAATTGACAAATAAAAAGGGAGCAATATCTCCACTTATTGCGTTTAATAATAAATGACGAGCGAGCCTTTGTCTAATCCCAGTAAAACTAGCTCCATACAATTCACGAAGTGCAGCGTATGCCCTTCTTGCACATTCTTCAGCAAATAACCAAGCGAGTTCGGCGGATTTTTTTCCGTATGTTCTCAAATCCTGAAAAGATAAGGCGAGCACTTCGGAATCGGTCACTGCTTGGACGAAAGTCTCTTCAGGCTGACCGGTTTTTTCTTCCGGTGTTAGAGCTCCTACAAGGCCCATCATATCCCCTTGCTTAGTATAGCGAACAGTAGTCTGTCTCCCCGATTCTGCAAAAAGATACATTCTAAAAAATCCGCTGACCACAAGCCCTGCATAGTCCGGGTCTCCCGGATTTTTTGGGATCATCTGGCCTGCTTTGAATTTTATCAGAATCCCTTTCTTAAGCAAAGGTTGGTATACCTCCTGTTCTAAAGAGGAGAAGATGCTTAACTCCAGAGCTTTTGAAACTTCTTTCGAAAATTCCATACTTTACTTTTTTTCCTGCCGAATGGAACAAAAGTCCCAGGAGATTTATAAAGTTCCATGTATCTTAGATCTAGACAAATCGGAAATCCATAAATTCCGAAATGTAGAGGTTTAAAATGTCGAATCATATTCAAAAGATTATTTTTGGGAGCCTATTATCTTTCTCTCTTATAATTTGTACGGATTGTTTTTTAGGGGCCCCTATGAATAAACAGCCACAAATCTGGATAAATCCTAAATCCGATCTAAAATTTAAAAATTGGGAAGAAGTTTTTTCCAAACCTAGTCGTTTAGAAGTGACTGCTTTTCTAACTGGGCAGGTTTTTACAGGGCCTTTCATTCTGATCGATTCCGATCATCCCAAAACTCCGGAAGAACAAAAGAAAGACCAATGGGTTCCTGTACTTAGCTATTTAGTGAAACATCCTGAAAAAGGATATTTTCTTTTAGATTCAGGGGTACCGGAAGTAGATTCAAACAATAGATGCGATTTCAATCTGCTATTAGGTTTATTTAATACCAAATGTCAGTCCGAAAAAGGTCGTAATGTCGCAGGTCAATTGGAAACATTAAAAATTCCGAATAAAGATCTGAATTTCGTTTTAGCGTCTCATTTACACTGGGATCATATCGGAGGGATGGAAGCTCTCAGAAAAAGAGGTCCGATCAAGGTATTAATCTCGGAGGAAGAAGCCGAAGATGCGAGTAAGGCTTTCTCCATTTTCCACGGTTATTCCTCCACTGCACTTTCTTTTGATTTCGATCTTTCCACTCTTCCAAAAGATAAATTTTTTGAAATGCCGATCCTTGGCTCTGTGTACGATCTTTATGGAGACGGATCCGTTTGGGTTATATCAGCTACAGGCCATACGGAAGGAGAAATCGCGGTCCTTTTAAATGCTACTAGTGGTCCTTTATTATTTACCTTCGACTCATCTCACCTAAAGGCAGGATTCGAAAATGAAGTTCCACCAGGAGCTACAACCAATAAGGAGAAAAGTACAGATATTATCCGCAGAATGAATACCTTCTCTAAAAAATTTTCGAAAGTGAAAGTGATTTACGGACATGAACCAACACAATGGAAGGGAGATCCGATCGTTAGTTTAGCAAAATAATCTAAGGATCCCGAAATTCAGATCATTAGGGAGAAGAAGACGAGCCCGCTTCTTTTCCCAATTTTTCTTCCAAATATTTATTAATCTCAGGATCGTTATCTTCTATTAATTGCCAAAAGGAAAATCCGCGGATCTTATACTTATCCAATATTTTCATCTTCTTCTCGAAAGCACTTCTGTTCATATAGAATGCCACACGATCACAACCACCCATTCTATACCAAAGAGAAGGATCCGAATACACATGGCCTTGATGCCTATATAAATAAGGTCTGAGATAAGTCCAATCTGCGGCCTTTGGTTGAGTTTTAAAAATTTCTAATACGTCTGTAGGCTCTTCTTTTCTTGGAGCCATTTTTTCTCGGATCCATTTTGCCCTGGAATAATAGACTGATTTTGTTTCAGCCTGGCAATGTAGGGCCCAATCATATCCATAAGTTGGAATCGCCATATACAGTTTTTCGTTCGGAATACGAGCAACCGCATATTCTAAAATTTTATCGATCCACCAATCAGGTGCCTGTGGTCCCGGCCCCGGAAAACCTTGTTTGCGGGGATGTAATTCATAGGCCATAATTTTGATCTTATCCGCAACCTTTCCCAAAAACTCATAGTCATGGGTTAATTGTCCTCTATAAGCTTCATAAAAATCCACTTGGATGGGAGATTTAAGACCTTTGCAAGGATAGACGGAAGGTTTTTCCGCGACAGTTTTAGGATGGATCGCTACTGATAAAATTTTTCCCTTTTTATGCAGTTCGTCGCGAAGAAGTATTAGAAATTCCTGAAATACTTCCTTCTTTTCACAGGTCATTCCTTCATAGTCAATATCGATTCCGTCATATCCGTAAGTATCTATCTCTTTCAGAATATTTTGGATATGAAGATCTCTAATTTTGATATTACCGTTCAGGCCGATCACGTCCGAAACTTTTTCAAAATCGTTTTCCCAACGAAAGATTGTGGGAATGATCAAAGTACGCGGAGACATTAGTCTTAACCAACGGATCCTTTCGTCTATCTCGTCCTTCTTCCAAACAGAAAGTATCCGTCCTGTATTACTACGTCCACCTTCCAAATTATATAAAAATGGATGGATCTCATCATATAGATGAACATACTTCATCATCGCATAAAAGTCTTGGGACCAAGTCGAAGCCAATAGGCGGCCTTCCGGAGCTGCAGGAGGCACAACTTTTTGGGACTCCTTAGGTTGTTCCAAAAAACAGGCAGCTAAAACCGCAGAGAATGCTAAAATAAGGACAGGGAAAAATAACCGAGTAATAATACGTTTCAAGGTTTCCGAGGTTTTTACAAATAGAAACGATGACAAGTCGGAAAACAAACCCATAAAGAAGTCACCTCGAAAGATGGAATACAAAAAAGATTTCAGCCCATTACAACTCAATTTAGGCATCCAATACTCCGAAATCGCGCCTTGCACTGAGCTCATCTCTTCCATCGCATACTATTGGGAATTCAGTTCTCAGCTCTCCATTCCAAGCCAATACCAAGTCGTTCCTGATGCCTGCGTGGACTTGATCTTGAATATAAACTCTAATGGTCCTATTTTAATTTCACTCTCCCCTATCTCCTTGGAAAACTTTCCGATCCAACCTGGTGACCGTTGGTTCGGGATACGATTTTTACCTTCTGGAATTCGTAGATTTTTTAAGATGGATTTAGGAGAACTTAAAAGCCAAACTTCTATATTTCATGAAATATTTCCAACGGAAGCCAAGGAGTTAGAAGAAAAATTAAGAATTTCTAATTCTTTTTTCAATCGGATCAAAACATGTGATCTTTATTTTTCGGAACTTTTAAAGAAGAAGGGCCTGGAAACTGATCAAAGGATCCAAACTTCTCTACAAGAAATATATTCAGATTTTCAAAAACCCACTGAAAAATTAGGATTTCAAATTTCTTCCAGACATCTTAGAAGATTATTTTCAGCGAATATTGGACTTTCTCCAAAGGAATTTGCAAAAGTCCTGAGATTCCAAGCTGCTCTTAGAAATTGGAAAGAAAACGGCTCTTTGGAAATAGGAGAAGGTTTTTATGACCAATCCCATTTTATCAAGGATTGGAAAAAATTCACAGGTCTTACACCTTCTTCTTTGCGTAAATTCCACTAACACTTTGTCCGATTTTTACAATCCGTATCTTAAGTTTCAGGTTAAATTTCAAGACATAGGAGAAACTTATGAAATTAAATCCAGGAATAGTCACAAGTAAACTGAAGGAAACCAAAGAATTCTACGTAGTCAAATTAGGATTTCAGATCGTTTTTGAGAATGATTGGTATATTCTACTTTCTACACCGAACGGAAAACATGAAATTTCCTTTCTGCTTCCAAATCTTCCGAGCCAACATTCCGCATTTCAGAAAGAATATTCAGGATTTGGAATGTATATCACGATTGAGACAGAGGATGTAGATTCTCTTTATTCGGAACTGAAAAAGAAAAACTTACCTTTTCTATTGGATCTTAAAGAAGAAGAATGGGGAGACAGGCATTTTGCGATATCTGATCCGAACGGGATCGGGATTGATTTCGTAAAATATACGCCTGTGAGCGCTTAGATAGACATTCCGTTTTTCTTGAGTATGTCCAAGGCAGTTTGTCTTAGGATAGGATGGACCACAAAATCTTCCGGATCCGGAGCCTTTCTTTCGGGTTCGGGAGTTTTGAACTTATCAGGTCCGATCCATTGAGAAAGTGCCCATAACATTCTTTGGAAAATTTCGTCGATCCTTCTCTGATACCCCGCCTTCTTATAATAACCGTAGGCGAGAATAGGAAGTTTTTTTTCGAACATGAAATGGTCTCCTAAACGAATCAGCCCGTCCTTATATTCCGTTTTCAGAAAACATTCCCTGGCTTTTCGGATATCACCTTCATTGAAGGCCTGATTTCCCTGGCGAATCAGTTCCATTCTTTCTTTAGGATCCATAGTTTTACTATCGTCAGGTTTCACGATTTCGCAAGGCTTTTTAGCTCCTTCTTCCCTTCTGAAAACGGAAACGAAACAAAAAATCTTGTATAGTAGCCGAGTTCCCCATCATTTGTCTTTGTATGAGTACTTTAAAAGCGGGGTCCAAGGCCCCTAGTTTTACGACCCTAAACCAAGACGGGGAAAAGGTCTCTCTCAAGGATCTGGCGGGAAAAAACGGTTTGGTATTATATTTTTATCCTAAGGACCAGACCCCAGGTTGCACTACCGAGGCCTGCGATTTTAGGGATAATTTTGCGAGACTAAAAAAAGAAGGTTATAACGTAGTAGGTGTCTCTAAAGACTCAGTGAAGTCCCACCAGAAATTTATCGAAAAACAAGAACTCAATTTTACTCTTCTCTCCGACGAGGACGGAAGTATCTGTGAGGCCTACGGAGTCTGGCAGTTAAAAAAGTTTATGGGAAGAGAATTTATGGGAATTCTCAGAACCACATTCCTGATCGGAACAGATCTGAAAATTTTGAAAGTTTATCCGAAAGTAAGCGTGAAAGGTCACGTGGATGAGATACTCGGAGATATCAAGGCGTTGGGCAAAAAATGAAGATAGAAAAATCAAAAATCAATTATAACATCGGGAAGAACACTTCCAAAAATATTTATAAAGTAATCCCGGTTACAAAAGACAATCTGCCCAAAGAATTAGAGACCAAATTTTCGGACCAGATACGTTCCGGAATATTCGCGGGAGAATCCGGACAAAGTTTTATTGATGAGTCTGAAAGAATTATCTATTTAGGCTTAGGGAATTCCAACAAGGTTAGCATTCGTTCCGTAGCTCAGATCTTCTTAAGTATCGGAGAAAAACTGCGTAAATGGGACTCGGTGGGATTAGAGATCAAACTCACAAGATTTTTGACCAAAACTCTTTCTCCTTCTTCTTTAGTTTACCAAATCGCAAATTCAATCGATCTAGGCGCATTCCCAATCAATGTTCTTACCAAAGATTTTAAAGAGAAAAAAAATAAATTCGGAAATGTAAGCTTCGTATTAGAAGATCCTAATGCGGAAAAATCCGCTAAAGTAGGCTTGGATAAGTCCAGAGCGGTAAGTAAATATGTGAACGGTGCCAGATATATCGCTCACCTTCCTGCAAATCATTTCACTCCGGAAGAATTTGTTTCTCGTTCCAAAGAAATCGCAAAAGAAGCAGGATTAAAGATCACCGTGATGGACGAGCCCCAACTTAAAAAAGAAAAGATGGGTGGTATTCTCGCAGTTTCCCAAGGTTCGGACAAAAAACCTAAGATGATCGTTTTGGAATATAACCCTCCTAAGGCAAAATCCAAAAAGAAATTAGCTCTGATCGGAAAAGGTCTCACATTCGATTCAGGCGGGATCAGCATCAAACCTGCACAAGATATGCATGAAATGAAATATGATATGTGTGGTGCCGCTGCAGTGATCCATGCGATCGGTGCCATTGCTGAACTAGGCATCTCTGTTCCGGTAATTGCAGCGATCGGAGTTGCGGAGAATATGCCGGATGCTGCCGCTTTGAAACCTGGAGATGTCTACACTGCTCATAACGGTCTCACTGTAGAAGTCCAAAACACGGATGCAGAAGGCCGTCTTGTATTAGGAGATGTTCTTTCTTACATTGGGAAAAAATACAAACCGGACTATATGGTGGATCTGGCTACCTTAACAGGTGCAATCATCATTTCCTTAGGCCACGAAGCAGCCGGAGTCATGAGTAATTCAGACAAACTGCGAGGACTTTTGGACGAGGCTTCTGCTTCTTCCGATGAAAGAACCTGGAATCTGCCTTTATGGGAAGAATACGGCGAAGATCTAAAAAGTGATATAGCAGATTTACGTAATATTGCCGGACGTCCAGGTGGAAGCCTTTCTGCAGCAAAATACTTGGAACGTTTTGTGGATTCAGGAATTGACTGGGCTCATATTGATATCGCGGGAACCGCTTGGAGAAAGAAAGCATCCGGAACTCAGATTGGGAACGGACCGAGTGGATACGGTGTAAGATTGCTTGTAGACTTGGCTGAAAAATTAGAAAAAAACCGGGGAGTTTAGTCCCCGGCAATCTTCGATTCGCACCAAAGAAGACTGATCGGTTTCTACCGTTCTGGGGTTATCAGTCTTCTTCTTCCATATTTATATTTCCGAATACCGCAAACGAAGGTACGGTATATTGTTTTAAGTAAGTAAAATCAGATTGTTTCGTATAAAGATTGGATTCATCTATAGAACCAGGTGGCATAGAAGTATCATACAATGCTTGTGCTGCATGCATCTCAGTCCTACTAGGTTCGAATACGTTTCCAGTCAACATCGGGAACATCAGATCTTTAGGATCCTGAGAATGTTGTAATCCAAGGCAATGCCCTACCTCGTGCGCAACGGTTGCGATTATATATTCTTTTGCATCGATGGTGCTTCCTTCCATCTTCATTGCATCAGCAGTTGCCTTGATCCTATCTTTAAAAATAAAAATGACACTATTCTCTATGTTTGTAGTTGCGCTGATGGAACAAGCGGCCAAATAGAACGGGTTAGAAGAAAATAACTGGCAGTCCTTCGCATTTTTTGCCGAGATACCTTCTACATGGCATTTACCTGATTCGGTAAATGCGATCGTGTTTCTCATTCTATCCACTCTGGTTTTAGCTGGATAGACATCTATACCGAGGCCCCATTTTTGAGCCGCTGCTTTTGTAAGTTGTAGTCCGCCTTTCATTTCTTCTCCGTATGCTATCCAGAGAAGTTGTTTTTCCTCCCAAGTGAGATCGCTAGAAGGATTTCCCATTTGGGTACATTGTGAAAATGTAAGTAGGCATAGTACGGATAGAGCTAAAGATATCCTCATCATTTTTCCCCAGAAAATATCCGATTTCAGAATTTTTGTTTTTAGAAAACGGATCCGACGAATACGGAATTAGCTTTTTATAATGTATCTTTAAATTATCTCTATCGCGGGATCGATCATCGCGAGGGAGTTTTTCTTTTTTAGTTAGGCTTGTTTGTTCAACAAATCCCCGGTTCTAAATATTATGACGAAGCAGTTACGAAAATTTGCATCAAAAATTTTATTTTCCGAAAATTATATTAAATAAATCGAATGTTATATTTATTTAAGTCTGAGAATCATTTTGAGAAGCGAACGCAAATAAAAATACTCATTTCAGGTTAGTAAATTTATTTCCAAACTTCTTCTAAACGTTCCGATCTATGTTTTTAAATTTTTTATACCGAAAGATTTATTCTTAGATTGGAAATTTATTTCCAATCTCTTGTAATTGAGAAGTCTTCGCAAATAATTCAAATATGTATAGTGATGAAGAGAAAAAACTAGAGTAAAAGAATGAGAGTTACATCTTTGGAAATAAATTTCCAAAATGGAAAATGTTTCCTGTGCTTCTTCTTCATTTGGTTTTCAATTTCTTAAGGGCCAGATTTCCCTCCAAAAACCCGACTTTTTTTCCCAAACTCCAAAAACCGGCTGGTTTTTTGCTTGGTCCGTAGTGCGCCGCAAAAAGACTGGTCATATATGGTGCAATGCACTATAAGAGGAGGCAAGGAGAATGCTCCAGCCTAAAGTTAGAAAAAGATACATATTTATCGCCTCATTACCACTTCTCTACCAATCATTCGTAGCCCCAATCGCAGGCTCCCTGATAGGAAAGAGCGCTCCTGGTAGGAACTCCTTACCGGAAAGCACCCAAATCAAAGAATACATTCGCTCAGAGAGACCAAGCCTTACTGAAACAGAGCTGGAACTTCTCTCCTTAACCGTAGAAAAGGAATCAGAAAGGATCCATAATAGCGCTTGTGGTGTTTATTGCCAAAAAGGAGAGAAGGCGGGGTTACTTCTCGGGATCATCAAAACAGAGTCGGAATTCTACCGAAAAGCAAGATCCAAGAAGAATGCACTTGGGCTTATGCAGATCATGCCGGGGACCGGGTCCTGGATTGCGTCTTGGGAAGGAAAACATATCAAAAAACAAGATCTATTGGAGCCGGAGACAAATATCCATTTAGGAGTCTCTTATCTGAACCATCTTTTGGAAACCCACGAGGGAAATCTTCGTATAGCGCTTCTCGCCTATAATGCGGGACCGGGAGCGGTTAAAAAATGGGGAGGAGTTCCTGCCTACGCCGAGAGCGTATTTTCAGGCCAGGAAGAATATTTAGGAAGCAGGGAATCATTCTAACGTTTTTGCATCCATAGAACACAGGACCTAAGCATCTCACTCATACGCTTCCGATCCGTATGAGTGGGGTGCCCGTGGCCAGGAAGAAGCCATTCAAAATTATAATTTTCCAAGTCCTGCATGGACTTGGTTTGTTCTTCCCAAGAATACCAACAAGCACCTCTGAAAGCGATCAGTCTATCTTTCTTAGGATCAAATGCTAAATGATCCCCGGAGAATAGAAATTTATGTTTATATAATAAAGTAGAATGTCCTCTCGTATGCCCGGGTCCTGGTATCACCAGTAGATCTTCGTCAAGAGAGAACGGATCTCTTCCATTTATCACGATTTCCGCATTTGGAATCGCAGATAGATCCCCTTCATGTATGATCCTTTGGGTCCCGAAATCGTTATGAAATTTTTCGTGATCTGCGATATCATCTCTATGTGTTAGGAAATGGTATTTGATCCCGCCCAGATTTTTTATTTTTTCAGAAAGTGATGGAATATATCTGGGAGAATCCACAAGTACGTTACCTTCTTCCCGGACAATTAAATAGGAGAAGGCGCCGAATGAATCCTTAGAATGGAAACCGCAATGATAGACCTCGTCTTGGATCTGTTTAGGAAAGGATGCTTTCGCATCTGTTAGATCAATTCTATCTTCTGTTCCGATAGACGCGGTGGGGCAAGCGACTAAGGCTTGTAGGGCTTGCAATTTTTCGGATTCAGTTTCAGGTTGTTTTTTAACGAAAGAACCGGTTTGATCTTCTCCAAAAATATCCGAGGCTAAGATCCTGCATGTCTCACAATCTATACAACTGGAATCCACATAAATCTGTCCGGGAAAATTTTGGGGCTTTCTTTTTGCCAAAGTCGCCATACGGATTAGACTGTTTCTTTATTTCACCCAGTCGCTTCTGTTAAAATACTTATCCTCTAAACTTTTTAATTCTCCTGTTCGTTTGAGTTCCGACAGAAAAAATTCAAAGTTACGGGAGAAATAAATATCACCCTTAGGAAGTAAAGCGCTCACATGATTTTCCTGAACCGGCTCTATAAGTGCTCTAAAATTAGATAAAATACTTCTTTGTTTGAGAAGTAGACCCTTGATATAAAGAGAATCCCCCACAAAACAATTTGCCTGCCCTTCTTTCACTGAATTCCAAGCGCTTTCCACAGAACCGTAAGTGAATATTCTGGAATTCGGAAAAAGGCTTAAAAGATATTCATGGCTGGCAGAAAATGCACGAACTGAAAAACTGAGTCCGCTTATACTATCCAGATCCTTTATATTTCTGAAATATACTGTGGCGATGATATTTCCTTCCGGAGGAGGAGGAAGTGCATTCTTATTCACCAATGCACCCGGTGTGGAAACCAAATAGGGCGAACTGAAACTTCCTTTTTTAGATCTTTCTAATGTAGAACTTAGGCCTGAAAATGCGATATCCGCTTCTCCATTTTTGATCGCTTCTGCGTAATCCTCAAATTCCGGGCGGTTTGTGAATGTGTATTTTACTCCCAAGAACTCTGCGTATTTTTTTCCAAGCTCCGTATCGAATCCGGGAAAACCATCTTTTGGATCTGAGATATAAAACGGGTCGAAGTTACGATTTCCGGTGACTCTCAATTCTCCCCTTTTTTGGATCTCCGCTAAACGAGAACCTGAAACGTCTTGTGAGAATACGGGAGAAAGGATCAAAAAAGAAAATAGAAGTCCGAATATTCGAAGCACCATTCTTTTATATTTTTTTAGCCCTTATGGATCAAGGGAAAAACAAACATATATCTACCCTGAGTCGATTCGATAAATGTGAATTTTTCGGTAAGAATCTGGGAACGTTTTTCTCTCTCCGGGTTTACTTATATAAAGAGAGAATCCGGGAATCTTATTTTGAATCCTCCTATCCGACCAAACCTGCAAAGCCATCATCGAACCTTTTTCGTATTTTTCTTATTTTGTTTTTTATCCTGCGAGAACAGAGATGCTGATAAGGTAAGTTTAACGGTTTTTGGGGATGGGGTTGCATTCAATATAGATGGAGAATTGGATATGGATAAAACTGCAAGTTGTGGAACTGCAACTCCTTACAGTTCTTCTAGTACTAGTACGACCACCACTACAACGAGTACAAGCACCACGAACCTTTATACCGTAATCACAAGATTGTATTTTAAAACCGGAGAATATTTATATCTCAAGTTCTTATACGATGCAACTCAGAATCAGGGATCGATCGACTCGACCCAAGGTTTCTCTTATTCAGGAGGAATAGGAACATCTGCAGTGGTTTCGAATTACGGAAAAATTTATTGGGGAGGAAGCGGTGTACCTGTGGACACAAGTGTTTCCAGTTCCCAGGCTCTTTCTTATCTTACTGTAGATTTGGATCTTGTAGGCACTGCAGTCTCCAGCGGAAGTGTAGGTCTTTCTCTTACCCAATGTTATACTGTGGATAATATCAATTGTACTTCCGCGACTTCTACAAGTATGTGTTATACCCAGGACGGAACGACCTGTTATAATACGCAGAATGTTTCAGGTCCTTCTGTCAGTATAAAAGGAGAAGTAAATTGTACAAGTAGTACGATTTCTTCAGGAAGTTCTTCTAGCACTAGTACCACACAATAAAAATAATTCGTCAGAAATAGTAGGTGATCACTTGGATTTTCAAAAACTCAAATTATTCGTTTTTATTTTACTGGTTTCAGGATCAGGGAATATCTTATTTGCAGAACCCCCTCCTCCACCACCATTCGGTCCGGAACCGTTCGACTTCTTCATACCAGGAGGAGGTCCTGGTCCAAGAGAAAGAGAGGATAGAAATTTTGAAAGATTCTCCAAAGAACTTTCTCTCAGTCCAGAACAGATCGCAAAAGCAAAAGCCGCAACCGATAAAAGATTGAGCCTCAGCAAGTCTATTGGAGAGAAGTTACCCGCTCTCCATGAATCCTTACGTAAATTATTAGAATCTCCTAAAGTAGATCTGGTAGCAGTAAAATCCAAACTAAAGGAGATCAGCGAAATACAATTAGAATTAAGATTTCTGCATATACAAGGAAGATTAGAATTCGAGTCCATCCTGAATCCGGAACAAAAACAAAAACTGAACCAACTCCATAAGGAAAGATTAAATAGGATCAAGGAAAGAAGGGATTTTCCTCATCACCATGGACCGCCTCCCGGACCTCCTCCAGGAGATAGAGACTGCAGATAGAATGACGGAACCAGAATTAATCCGGATCATAGAATCCAGTAAGGAGACTGTCCTCAAGTCCATCCGTAGGCATATATTGCCCGGGATGGCTTCCTTAGTTGAGGACCTGGTCCAAGATACGTATTTAAGATATTATCTTAAATTTAAGGACAAACCTTCTCTGGATCCGCAAGATGCAAATCGTTGGTTATACGTTGCTGCCAGAAACGAATGTAGAAGAGCGATCCGAAAATGGAATAGAGAAGGAAGAGCTTATTCAAAACTACAAGCTGAGATAAAAGTTTCGGAAAAAAAAGAACAAGATATTGCAGCGATCGAACCCGATCCGGACAAACGTAAATGGATGGAATCTCAAATTAATCTCTTGCCTTCTCCATATAAAGAAACTATGATACTTAGGTTGGGCGGAGAGAAAATGGAATCGATCGCTAAAAAACTGGATATCTCCGAAGGAACAGTCAAGTCCAGAATTTCAAGAGCAAAAGAATGGTTATCTCGATTCGCATCGAATCGGACAGGAAGAGAAGAAAAATGAAAGAACCTTATATCGATTCCGATCTAGATCAAAAAATTGGATCTTTACTTAAGGATCCAGATCTTGCCAAAAGAATAGCTGGCAAAGTTATCGCCAAAGCGGAATTCCAAGAAGCTTCCAACAAAATATTTGTGTGGCAGGCGGCCTTGGCTGCAATTCTACTTTTGGGATTAGCTGGGCTTGCTACTTTTTATGTGCGTAGTTTGAAAGAATCCGAAGACAATTACTCTAATTCACAAAACTCTGCGGAATATCTAGCTTCTCCCATAGAAACGGAATATATCTGGGAGAATACGGATCTGATCATTGAAACTTCTTTTTCAGAAAGATAGAAGGTCCGCAAAAGTAAAACTTATATCTGCCTACCGGAATTAAAGAAGAAGGTCCGCAAAAGTGGGTTTTAATCTGTTTGCAATTGCGGGATATTTTTATAATATTCTAATGATTCAGGATTGATGAGTGCATCCTGATTCGTGACAGCTTCTCCTTGGACTGTCTTTTTAACCGCGATCTCTACCTTCTTCATATTTCGAGTATAAGGAATATCCGCTACTTGGATGATCTTAGATGGGACATGGCGAGGAGAAACCTTATCCTTAATTTCCTTTTTGATCTTAGATTCGAATGTCTGATCCAAAATTGCACCTGGAGCCATTTTTAAGAATAAGATCACTCTTACATCATCCTTCCATTCTTGACCGATCACTACCGAATCTGCAATTTCAGAAATAGTTTCGAGCAAACTATATAGATCCGCAGTTCCAATACGAACTCCACCTGGATTTAAGGTAGCATCCGATCTTCCATAAACTACCATTCCCCCGTTAGGAAGAATTTCCGCAAAATCACCGTGTCTCCAAATATTTGGATACGTATCAAAATAAGCGCCCAGGTATTTTTTTCCTTCCGGATCATTCCAAAATTCCAATGGCATGGAAGGAAATGGTTTTGTACAAACTAGTTCTCCTTTCTGTCCCTGGATCTGTTTTCCCGAATCATCGAAAATTTGGACTGCCATTCCAAGCCCTAAAGATTGTAATTCTCCGGAATGCACAGGTAAATTAGGATTTCCTAATGCAAAACATCCATTTAGATCCGTTCCTCCTGAGATAGAGGAAAGTCTTAGGTCCTTCTTCCAAGATTCGTAAACATATTCGAATCCGTATCCAGGCAATGGAGATCCTGTGGATAATACAGCTTTTACGGAAGATAGATCTACACTCGGTTTGTATTTTTCCTTTTCTAAGCTAAGAATATACTTAGCTCCTACTCCGAATACTTTCACCTTACGATCGGAAACAAAACGGAATAATACTCCAGGATCAGGGTGAAATGGATTTCCATCGAATAGATGTACTGCGGCTCCGATAGAAAGGGAACTTACAAGCCAGTTCCACATCATCCATCCACAAGTTGTATAATAAAAAATCCCATCTCCTTCTCTCAGATCCGTATGTAGTGCAAGTTCTTTCCAATGATTCAAAAAAACTCCGGAGCCCTGGACCATACATTTTGGAAGCCCTGTTGTTCCGGAAGAATACATGATATATACTGGATGATCAAAAGATGTTTGGTAAAACTCGGGTTCCTGCCCCAAAAAAGATTTATAAGATTCTATTAATGGAAGCGAATTTTTTGGAAATCCGTCCGTAATATTTTTCTGATCGTCAGATCCTAAACTAGGATATTCGGAAACTAATATCTTTTTGAGATCGGTAAGCTGGGAAGATATCTCTTGGATAGTTGCTGCAAGTGGAAGTGACTTACCTTTAAATTCATATCGATCTGTGGTGATCAGGATTTTAGGTTTGATCTGACCGAATCGATCCAAAACACCTTTGACCCCGAAATCAGGAGAACAGGATGTCCAAACCGCACCTATACTCGTAGCGGCCAACATCGCAAGAACCGTATCCGGAACATTGGGCATAAGCCCGGCAATCCTATCTCCAGGTGCCACACCTTCCGATCTAAAATAGGCGGCCAGCGCTCCTACGTTTTTATAAAGTTCCGAATAGGTAAGGCTCTTCTCCGCCCCACTTTCTCCCCTGTAGAAGATCGCGACTGTATCATCCTTTTTTCGAAGTAAGTTTTGCGCGAAGTTCAGTTTTGCTCCCGGAAAAAATTGAGCCTCTCTAAAAGTTTTTCCAGGCCGGATAACTTCGTCGTAAGTTTCGGAATGGATAACCGGGGCAAATTCCCAAATCAATCCCCAAAATTTTTCGGGGAATTCCACAGACCAGGAATGTAACTCTGAGTAGTTCTTGAATTTTTTACCGATCTTTTGTTCGGCAAAATTTTGGAATTCTGTAAGTCTTGAGTTTTGAATGAGTTCGGGACTGGGGGTCCAAAGAGTTTGATTCATGTCCGGCCTGTTATCTTCGTTTTTTTCAATCGAAGGTCAACAGTAAATTAGTTGTGAAGCGAAAGCCGTCCCGTAAGATTTGTGAGTCGATAAGAAGTCCGGAGTTTTCCAGTTGTCAGACCTGAATCATCTCAACCTGCCTACGATCCTATTTTTATGCGTAAGTTTGGTCTACGCATTCCACGGTTTTCTACACCAGTTAGTAGTTGGAGGTGCAATCTCGGTCTTCCAACATCCCGATGAAAGACAGTCCAGAATGATCCTAATGGTTTGGATCGCCACAGGCGGGTTCATGAGTTTTCTGGGACTATTGCCTACGGTCCTTCTTCTTTTATACGGAGCCGACTCTGAACCAGTGAAGGCTGTTCTTTGGACCAACACTTTGGCTCTTTGTTTTTTAGCGGTCCACTTTGTTCTTTGTGGAGTGATGAGACTTCCTAGGCCTTTACGGATCGGCTTTTATTTCACGATCTCTTATGCAGTGGCAAATCTCGTTTTTCTTTTTACGTACGGGAAGATATAGAGCTATTTTTCTCACGCCAAGCCGCGAAGTGTAGAAGGTATTTATTGTTTCAATCAATAGAATATCCGAAGATTTTAACTTTCAAATTTCCAAACCTTCTCTTCTTAGCGCCTTCGCGTGAAAATCGTTAATTTGGCTCGTAGTAAGCTAAATTCTCCGGGCCTTCATGGATCACGATCCGATCTACTTTTCCTTTAGCCTCGGCCACACTGTCCTTTAAGCCATAATAAAACCAACGAGCCATGTTTTCAGAAGTAGGATTAGTCTTCTTAAAATCGGAATGGTCGTTGATCAGAATGTGGTCTAACTCAGCCACAAGCTCCTTAAGCTTACGTTTAGAGGTCAAAAAGTCGAAGCTGATCCCGTCTTCTCCGATATTCTTTTGGCCGGAGAGATAAACTTCTACCTTAAAGGAATGGCCGTGGATTGGCTCATCCGAGCCATCAGGGAAGTATTTATAGAGATAATGAGAAGATTCGAACCTTTCCTCGATACGAATATAGAATTTGCCGGTTTCTTGAAAAAACATGGAATTGACTTTGGCCTAGGGAGTCTATATACTGGAACTTAAACCAGTACTTAGGAGATTTTCCCCATGTCGGAAGCGGTCAAGCCAAGATTTTTTAAAGAAATGACTGTAGGCGAAGCAATTGGTCTTCATCCTGAAGCAGGATTGGTATTTTCAAGCTATCATTTGGGCGGATGCTCTCATTGTTCCATCAACGAACTCGAAACTATCGAGCAAGTTTGTATGGGCTACGGTGTAGAAGTAGATGTTCTGTTGGATAGTCTGAACAATCTACTCGAGGACGGAGAGTAATCTCTCCGCCTTCGGGCCTTCTACTATATTCCAATTTTATAATAAAAAATATTTCCGAATAGTCCCCAGTTCTTCTCCCTTCTCGCACCCAAACCATTTCAGTAATTTTAATAATGCCTTTTCTCCTTTCGGATTAAGAAGAAGTTTATTGAGCGCACTTCTTATCCCAAAAAATTTCCGAAGATCCGGGATTTTAGGAGTCGGAAAATTTAAACCGATATAGGACATCCCTACTTTAGTATCTCCTAATTCTCCTGGCTTTCTCATTTTCTCCAGATCCTGGCTTACATTATATAATGTTTTTTTAAATTTAGAGATCTGAGTGGGGTTTTCGTTTTCTAATACGATTTGGTATTCTCCGATCCATTCTCGGACTTTTTTGTATTTTTCCCTGGTTTCAATCGTAGCGGGTATAATCTCGGAAAGCGAAGAAGAAGATTCGATCACCTCAGTCACTAAAGGAGGAAGGATCAACTGAAAATTATTCATTCTCCCCACCGGAGTAAGACTTGTGAATACCTTCACTCTTTCTTCGTCTATCCATTCTTTGACTTCCGAATTGATATCAGTGCTTGGTTTGAATAAGGGTACTTGTTCCAGAAGAGAAGCACGGATCGGATGAGCTACATAATGCGCGCCTAAAAATGTGCTTCTTCCTAAATTACCGGCCGCTCCCCAAACTACTTGCCCAAAATATTCGTGAGGAGATTGTTTATTCTCCCTATAACCATACAAATTTTCTTCCTGGTGTTTTTTCATGAGGTCGGTTGCACATAATAACTTTAAGGCCTCGTTTCTGGAATCTTTTACCTCGGGTTCGTCAGTAGGAATATCCACGGAAACTAAAAGACTTCCGTCCAAAGAATCTAAACTTTCGAATGCGTCCCAACCTGCGGAGAACTTTTGATCATAAAATATCTTTTCTCGTAGGACAAGTTCATTGATGAGATGAAATAAACTTTCTATCTGAACGCAAGCAGTGCAGATCTCCGTCCAATCATAAGAATTTGTTTCTTTATTTATTTTTAATTCTTTGGAGCTCGAAAAATCAGGACCCTTTGAAAATAGATCAAAAAGGCTTTCGAATGTCCAATTGTCCCAGAAAGAAGTATTGTGTTGCATCGTAAAGGTCTCGGATTTTCTCCGATATCCTCAAAATTGCAAACCAAATTACGCTATTTTATTGTTAGGTGATCATTCCCCTTTTTGGGGAATATAATAATACCGAACTCCTGCTTTGCGGAAATAATAACGGATCTCGGAGGATTGTTTATCAGTAGGTTGTAATCTTCTCTTAAACGTATCTTCAGGAATACGGAATGTATCTCCCAACGCATCACATCTAAAAAATCTATTCCCTTCCGGATAACGGATCATGAGTAAGGAACCTGGTTCGGTTTCCCAGGCTCTACCTTCTCCTTCCCAGGAAAAGTAAATGGACCTGCTTGGGAAGATTGGATATTTTTTCCCTTCGTAGAGTACCTTGTCTTTGTTTCTATGTACGTTTCTGAATATCTTTTTAGGTCCAGATTTTACTATAAAATGAACTGTTCCACATCTGAATGTGAGAAGTAGAGGGATCCCACCCAAAGAGCCAGGCTCTAATCCGGAACTGGATACATTAGGAGTGACTTTATTTGTATTTTCTGCGATCCTTCCTAATGTGGAACGCATGGACTCATCCAAAAATTCTACAGTATCATCTTTACGGATCTTCTCTAGTTGTCTATAGATACGATCGAATTCTTGTTTTTCGTATGCTTTGGTTTTTACAAAACCATCTAACTGTCTTTTTAGATTGGAAAGTCTGGCTTTGAAATAAGGGGTATCATTGCGGGATGCGACATCGAACATTTCTTCCCAAACTGTTTCTAATTCTCTGACTTCCGAATCTTGGTCGTAAGTGTTCTTCTCCACTTCTTCCAAGATATAGCGGAACTTTCTTTTCAGATCGAATAGAAATCTGGAATCTTTTACTCTTTCCATGTCGGCTTAGATTGAATATCGGCAGGCTTTTTTGCAATACCAGCCATTTTACCGATCCAAATTTTAGTTTGCGTGTTTTCTCATCTTGATGGAGAGAATAATCCCGACCGCTGCCATGGACATAAGTAAGTGGGAACCACCGTAACTCATGAAAGAAAGTGGGATTCCAGTCACCGGCAATAATCCAAGCACAATCCCGATATTGATCGCCATATGATAGAATAACATCGCTACAATTCCGGATGCGAGTAGAGATCCGAATCTATCCTTACTTTCGTAACTGATCTGCAGTCCTCTAAGTGGAATAGAGAATAAGAAGAAGAGCAAGAACACGGAACCTATAAAACCAGTTTGCTCCGCCCAAGATGCGAAGATAAAGTCCGTGCTGGATTCAGGAACATGAGGGATTTTTCCTTCCGTCATTTCCGCGTTTAAAAATCCTTTTCCGACTAATTTTCCGGAACCTACCGCAGGTTTGGATGCTCTGAGTTGGTATCCTGCATCTTGTTTAAACTCGTCCGGATTTAAAAATGCAGTCAATCGAATGACCTGGTTTTCTCGGAAAGGAACTGTTTTCATCACGACTACTGCCGAGATCAAACTAATTCCGAGAATCCCGAGAGGAATATAATAAGAACGTAATGTTTTACTTCCTCGGGCGACTCTGAGTAAGATCATAATGATACTGAATATGATAAGTGTTGCGCCCACTCCGATGAGTAATCCTTGGTTGGAAAGTAACTTAAATATAAAGCTACCTTCCAAATCGATTACTTGATCGAATACTTCTCTTAATGAGGCGATCGTTTTGGGAGTTAAATTTGCACCGGCGACTTCTTTTCCGTCCAATACCTGCCAGGTTTTTCCACCCAGTCGGTTCACTACGGATAGAAGGTCCGTTTTTCCGGTTCTTTGCAAGAATGCGAGGATATCATTTAGTAATGTAAGTTTGGAATACTCCACATACATAGGAAGAACAAGTGAGATCCCTCCGAATGTGATAAAGGAACCGATATGGAAATAGTCGGCTCCTCCCAAGAATAACATTGTGAATAAGATCGGCAAGAAGGATACTGCAGTCCCGAAGTCAGGTTGTAAAAGTATCAAAGCCATCGGCAATAGAACGATCCCGAATGGGATCACTAGTACCACTAACTTCTTCATTTCTTTCTCTTTTAATACTAGATACTGACCGAGTAAGATCACAGTGGCGAGTTTTGCAAACTCTGAGGCCTGCAATAAGAACGGTCCTATCTTGATCCAAGATCTTGCACCTCTGCTGGAAGGAAGATAACCGATCCATTTAACTAGAGTAAGTGCAAGTAATAGAATAGCGAACCCATAGATAAATAATGCATAAGCTCCGATCAATTGGTAATTGACCCTGGAAAGGAACCACATAATGATCAATCCGAGTAGGAAGAACAGGAACTGTTTGAACCATTTATGGCTCATGAGTCCAACACTTGGATCATCAAAATTATATTCTTGTGAATATAAAGTGAGAACGCTGCAGATCACCACTATGATGACCGAGCCTACCAAAAAGTAGTCAATCCTATCTATGGAACGATCCGACATCATTGTACATTCTCCGGTGCTACAGGAGCAGTTTCAGGTATCTCTGCAGTTCTTTTGAAACTTCCAGGAGGGAAAGCAGCTCTAAACATTTCTCTCGCGACCGGCGCTGCTCCGGCCGCTCCACCCACTCCGTATTCTACGAACACAGAAACTAATACTTGTTCGCTGACAGGTGCATTGGCAGGAGCATATCCTATGAACCAAGCGTGGTTGGATCCGGAAGATCCTCTTCTTCTTGTTTGGGCTGTTCCCGTTTTTCCTGCAATATCAGGAAGGCCAGGTTTATTTAATACGAATGCGGCTGTTCCATTCTTCACCACGAGTCTAAGTCCTGTTTTGATCGCTTCTACTGTAGAAGATTGGATCGGAATATCACTTAGTCTCTGTGGATCAGTACGATTGATAATGGAATTGTCTAATGGATCTCTGATCTCGTTTACTATATAAGGTTGATAGATCTGCCCTCTATTCAATAGTCCGGCATAGAATAATGTCATAGAAAGAGGAGTAACGGACATGAATCCCTGTCCGATGGAAAGGTTGATCGTATCTCCATCAAACCATCTAGTTCCATAGATCCTTTTTTTCCATGCAGGAGAAGGAACCTGACCTGCAATTTCTCCCGGAAGATCCACCTTGGATTTTTGATCTAACAAGAATAAACGAGAATAGGTTAAGATAGGATCGGAACCTAGTTTATATCCTAGGTTATAAAAATACACGGAGCAAGATTTTTGAAGAGCATGAGCCAGGTCATTCGTACCATGTCCTCCCTTCTCCCAACAGTAAAAGACTTGGTCGGGAACTCCGGCAAATGTGGATTTTAAAGTATAACTACCATTACATTGGTAACTGGTTTCAGGAGTATAATCCACCTTATGCCCACTCTCCAAAGCGGCAAGTGCAACTAACGTTTTATACGTAGAAGCAGGCGGAAATTTAGATTGGATCGCAAGATTTAAAAATCCACCGTTTGCATCCACTCTCTTATAATGTGCAGTCCGTTCCGATCTACTTTTTCCGGAGAGAACATTCGGATCATAACTTGGATTAGAAGCCATTGCCAATACTTCTCCGGTAGAAGGACGCATTGCGATCGCAGTTCCTCTGGCACCTTTTAAAGCCTTATATGCTGCAAGTTGGATGTCTTTGTCTATAGTAAGAACTAGATTGTTTCCGGGAGTAGAATGTTCCACCACCCTTTCTTCTTCGATATTTCCTTCGGAACTTCTTTTTTGGATACGGAATCCGTCGGTTCCTCTAAGTCGAGAGTCGTATTGGAGCTCCAACCCGTCTTTCCCAAGCCATTGGTAAGATTTAATCTCACGGGTAAGAAGGTCCGTTTTACTCGGTTTACCTATATAACCTGTAACATGCGCAAGAGCAGGACCCATTTTATAGATCCTTCTGGGAGAAGGAACTAAGATCACATATTTAGATATATTATCAAAAACTGATATACGTTCCTGCTGAGCCTTGGAGATGGCTTCCAAAAGTACGAATGGTTTTTTGGTCTTGATCTTTTTGGAGAATTTAGGTTCGAGTAAATCCTCTTCATAATAAGACATCGGGATAGAAAGAGTTCTCGCGAATTCCTGTAAAAAATTCTTAACCTTAGCTGGATCGTATTTGAGTATAGAAGTGTTTAATACTGCATCTAAGCTAGAATAATTGGAAACAAGAGCCATAGAAGTTTCGGGAGTGAGAAAGTTTCTATCGAACATTTCTCCCCTGGCAGCAGGAATGGTCTCACTTTTTCGAACGAACTTCTCCGCCTTTAAAGAGTTATCCGTTCCTTGTACGATTTGAAGATTGAATAACTGGACCACGAATGCGATTAAAGCAAACGCAACAAGTCCGGAGAACATGTACAGCCTTAGCCTGAAACTGCGCTCCAGTCTAAACTCTGTGGCTGAAGAAGATCCTCCTCCCCCCAACATTTTAGCCTTCCGCCTGCTCCAGTCTGTATAGTTTACCTAAGACCCAAAAGAATATAGGAGCGATCGCTCCGTTAAAGATAGAGGTACTAATGATGGAATAGTTTAAATTTTCATGAAAGAACAAGGAGAATAGAAAATAAGACGCGATCCTTGAGATCAGTGTGACTACCAAAGAATACAACATTATGGAAATCTGATTTTCATGATAGGCAGGTCTTGCGAACTTCCCTACGATATATCCCATGATGCAGAATGTAAGTGAGTGAAGTCCTATTTTATAGGTAACAACGTTTCCTACAATTTCTCCACCTAAACCCGAATCGGAAAGTAATCCGCCAAAAAACCCGATCCAGATCCCGGCCATTGTTCCCCTGCGGAGAGCAAAGAATAGAACGAAGATCACCATAAAATCAGGTTTAAATCCGGAAATTTCGAACAAATTTGTCCCGTTCAAGAAATGGGAGATCAATATCCCTGCACCAATGACTATATATTCTAAGATCATCAGTTCGTTTCCTCGTCGGAGAATCCGGATCCATTTCCATCCGGTTTTTGAGGTTTAGGAGTTTCTACAGGTTTGTTTCCGACAGGAGTTGGAACCTTAGGCTCTCTTTCTTCTTTAGGATAATTTAATTCACCAAAATACGGATTTTCGATATTGATATTCTGTCCTTCCGGCCAGGTCTCCGCCCATTTTTCAGGGAGTTTCATAAGTATCGTAACCGACTCCAGCATATCAAAACGAACAAAAGGTTTCAAAAACGCAGTCTTAAAACTTCCGTTTCGCGGACCTTCTTCAGTAATTATACCCACAGGAATTCCTGGTGGGAACATTCCGGAAGAACCTGAACTATATACTGGCTTTCCTATCTTACTTAAAGACTCGGTGTATTGGATCATCTCGCTCGGACCCATCGGATAATCTCCGAAAATCCTTGGATCGATGATGATGCCGCTATCAATATAATTCATCAATGCTTCCATTCCTCTTCCTGAGTTTCCGGAAAGAGTTGCCCAAAGATTACTTTCCGGAATGGAAACACCCATATTATAATTGGAATTGATGATAGGCTGGATCACTGCGGAACCTCCGGTGACTGCGATCACCTTTCCTACCAAAGCTTCTATAATTTCACCTTTTTGGTTCACTGCTCTTGCAGTAACAGGCATATAAGGTTTGATCCCTGCTTCGGAACCTTTGTCTATGATGATAGTACGATATATGGAATTTAAACGAACGGAAAGAACTTCGGCTTTGACTGTGGAATATTTTTGTTTAGTATTAAAACGTAATTCTCTTCTGAGACTTTCGTTTTCTCTACTTACTCTT
The DNA here is from genome assembly GCF_004769405.1 of Leptospira selangorensis. Taxonomy (NCBI): domain Bacteria; kingdom Pseudomonadati; phylum Spirochaetota; class Leptospiria; order Leptospirales; family Leptospiraceae; genus Leptospira; species Leptospira selangorensis. Next base: position 412,623 of record NZ_RQES01000016.1, on the reverse strand, counting down.
TCCAGATCTTGGGGAAGAAGTTTATAATCATCTATAGCAGCAACGCAGGCATCTCTTTCCTGACGAACCGCTTCAAAAGATTCTAATTTAGTATAGGCACCTTTGAAAAAGGAACCCACTCCGTCGATGGAACCGGAAACGGAGTCCCCTACTCTCTGAAAACTTGCAATCCCTCTGACTAAAACATTACTCTTAAAAGTCAGGGAAAGAAGAGAGAATACGATACAAAATAAAAGGGAAACGGTTTCCTTACTTTTATTAACTTGAAGCCAAAGCATAAAAAATTCCGTATCGGACTCCGGCAATCAAGCCGGAGACCTAGATCCGAATTAACGAATCCCTGGTTTTAGATACTTAACTTCGTCCAAGAATTTTCCGGTTCCAAGTACCACGCAGGTCAGAGGGTTTTCCGCTCTGAACACAGGTACACCGGTTTCTTTGGAAAGATAGGTTTCTAATCCGCGAAGAAGACATCCTCCTCCGGTAAGAACGATCCCTCTTTCTACGATATCCGAAGCAAGTTCAGGTGGAGTCCTTTCCAGAACTCTTTTGATCCCGTCTAAAATTTCGTCGGTCGGTTCTTTGAGAGCTTTACGGATCTCATTAGATTCTAATTCAAGAGTACGAGGTAATCCTGAAATTGCATCTCTACCTTTTACTTCCATAGTCTCTGTTTTCTTTTCAGGGTAAGCGTTACCGATAGTAAGTTTGATATCTTCCGCAGTTCTTTCCCCAACAACCAGGTTGTATTGGTTTCTTAAATATTTGATGATTGCATCGTCGAACTCATCACCACCGGTTCTGATGGACTCAGCAATTACCATACCGCCGAGAGAGATAACAGCGATCTCTGTAGTTCCACCACCGATATCCACGATCATATTACCGGCAGGTTCATTGATCGGAATATTTGCACCGATCGCAGCAGCTAGCGCCTCGTCGATCAAGAAGATCTCGCGTGCACCTGCTTGTTCTGCGGATTCACGGACCGCACGTCTTTCCACCTCAGTGATCCCGGAAGGAACTCCGATCACGATCCTAGGTTTTACGAAAGTAGTTCTATTATGGACTTTTGCAATGAAGTAGCGGATCATTTTTTCGACTGTTTCGAAGTCCGCGATCACCCCGTCTTTCATAGGACGGATTGCTACGATCTCGCCGGGAGTACGTCCCAACATTCTCTTAGCTTCCTGGCCTACTGCGAGCACTTTGCCCGTAGCCGCGTGGACCGCTACTACGGAAGGCTCGGAAAGAACGATACCTTGCCCTTTTACATGGACGAGAGTGTTTGCGGTTCCGAGGTCGATTCCCATATCGTTGGAAAATAATCCGTATAGCTTATCGAATATCATTTCTATCCTTTGCTGCCAGAAGGCTGGTTGATCTTATTTATTATCTGCAAGATCGGTGAAAATCTCTAGGATTTTACTGTCGCGATCCAATTCAATATTTCCTGCCCGATCCTTACGGGCAATTCCAAAACAAAAAAAACGAAAAACAAATTGGAACCCATTGCTACCTCCATAATATTGGGGAACTTATGGTCCGGGAAAACACCCTAGCTGCCATCGATCTAGGCACAAACTCCTTTCACATGATTATCGTCCGGGTCCGTGAAAACGGGACCTTTGAAGCAATCGCCAGAGAGAAGGAGAACGTACGTCTCGGAAGCGGTTTGGAAGAAGGAGGAGAGATCGATCCTCCCGCATTTAGGCGTGCAATCGAGTGTTTAAAGCGCTTTAAGATGCTCGCTGATAACTCAAAGGCAGAGATCAGAGCAGTCGCTACATCCGCAATGAGAGAAGCTTCCAATCGTGCCGAATTCCAGGCTGCAGCCTTAAAGGAAGCGGGAATTAAAATAGATGTGATCAGCGGATATGAAGAAGCCCGACTCATCTATTTCGGGGTCCTACAAGGACTTCCTGTATTCGATAAAAAGGTCCTACTTGTGGATATAGGTGGAGGAAGCACCGAAGTTTTGGTGGGTTATAGAGGGGACATTCTATTCTCCAAAAGTTTCAAATTAGGAGCGATCCGACTTACCGAAAAATTCCTGAAATCGGAAACTTTGGATTCTTCTCAGATACGAAAATGTAAACTCTATGTGGAAGAGATCATTCTCCCTTTTAGAAAGATCATCCGAGATCTAAAACCTGAAATGATCATCGGTTCATCCGGAACAGTCCAGGCAACTGCAGGAATTATCCGCGCCTTCGAAGGAGAAACAGAAGAAAGACCGCTCAATCATTACACTTTCCAATCCTCCGAATTCAAACGAGCAAGGAATATGATCTTAGAAGCGGACACTTCTAAAAAGAGAAGTAAGATCCCAGGATTCGATTCTAAACGTTCTGATATTATCGTAGGTGGGATGCTGATCTTGGATGAACTATTCCAATTATTGGACCTTCCGGATATGACAGTATCCGAGTTTGCACTTAGAGAAGGGATTATTTACGATACCATCAGAAAATGGGAACATTTTCAAGACTTAGAACATTCCAAACATCTGGATGATATCCGCCAAAAATCCATCATGAACCTTTTGGTTTCATACACGAGAGACCAAGAATACGCCCGCCATGTGGCTAAACTTTCATTGGATATATTCGATCAACTACAGTCAGTGCATAGATTAGGAAAGGAAGAAAGAGAATATTTGGAAGCTTCTTCTCTGCTACATGAAGTAGGGTTATTCATTTCTCATTCGGCCTATCATAAACATAGTTATTATCTGATCAGAAACTCGGAAACAATGCTTGGATTTACCTGGGGAGAAATAGAGATCATAGCTCTTACCGCAAGATATCACCGTAAAAGTTCTCCAAAGTCTAAACATAGAGAATTCCAAAGAGTCGGCCCGAGAGAACAGGAAACAGTCGAAAAACTTTCCGCAATTTTAAGGATCGCGAGTGCATGTAATCGGAACAGACAAGGATTGATCGAAACCGTAAAATGCCAGGTCCGAAAAAATCAGGCAATTTTCACCTTGGTCACAAACCAGAACTACGATAAAAGTCTGGAACTTTGGGCATGCGAAGAACAAGCAGATGCGTTCGAGTCTGCTTACGGAATGGTGCCTTTATTTCAGTGAATAGATTTCGATCTTTCGGTTATTTTGCCGTCTTAGTTTTGATCCATTCTATATTTCTAAACTGCTTTACGGTTTTTCCGATCAAACAAGAAACTATAGACTCTCGTTTACTGGATAAAAAAGCAGAAGAGATAATTTCCAATAAGGGAAAAATAAACTACGAATTCCAAAACTTCGAATTAATCCTAAAAATAGAAGCTGCTTCCTTTCAGGAAACATTAGAAAAAAGGAAAATTTTAGAAACCAAGATCGTTCATTATGATTACAAGAAGACAGACGGATACAGACAACTGGATAACGATGACAAACCTTGGAACAGATATATCCTAGGAATGTTTGCAGATATCGGAGCTCTATTCGAGTGGACCACAATTCCATTCCGAACGATTTCCAGGAAAAAAGAAGAAGAAACCATTTCCGAGAATATTATAAAATCCGAAAAAACCAAAACATTCGAACCTAAGGAACTCCAACTTATCTTAAGAGCGGAGAATACCGAGTTTTTTAATAAAAGTCCGAACTCAGATACGATCACCATCCCACTTACCGAGATCCGAAAGTTTTTCCCAAAAACAAACTTTATCGAAGCCTTACTCTACTATGGAAAAGAAAGGATCGAATATCAAAACATCCCAGTCGCTGAAGAAATCCGTAAGATGAAACTAAAATAATCCTTAAAGCTGCATTTCGCGTGAGCCCTTATCTCAAGATCCTTCTGTCCTCGCTGGACTCGGAGATCTGTCCCGTTTTCTCTATCAGAAATTCTGAAAGTTTTTTTGCCCTCGGATGCTCCGGTGTGATTGCAGTTGCTTCTGCCAAAAGTTGGAACGATCTTTCTAATCTACTTTTGGAAGCATACATTTCTGCAAGGTGGAGAAGATTATCCGAGTCTATCGGATTTCTCATCCTGTATCTTTCTCCTAAGTCGATAGAAAGAACGATCTTACCCGACTTACGAAGAAGTTTACTTACAGTAAAAAGAAATTCGGTATCCGTAGGTCTTCTTTGCACATACTTAAGACCAAGCTCTCCCGCCTTAGTATATTTTTTACCGGAAGAATATTCCAAAGCAAGTCTTCTGCATTCCTGAACGGAAATCGTCTTTTGGATCTCATTCTTTTTTTCAGGATTAGAATCTTTGAGCAGAACGTCGGTGGATATTAGACTTTTTTTAGGTGCTTCGATTCTAAGAAGAGAAAGATCATCGGTAATCTCCCCTTCTTTTAAGATCAATTCATATGTAAGATCCAGATCTCCCTTTGCCCTTCCTACAATTTCCAAAAATCTAGCATCGTCAGGATCGATCTCGGATTGTATCAAAAGATCATCCCTTCCATCCGATCCGGAGAATAAAACATCTCCCGATCTCAATTGGAATACTTCGATATGAACATTGCGCCCTATTCCCGAATGTCCTATCTTAAAATATTTTTCTTTAGGCTCCAAGAACATAGTAGTTTCGTCACGATACAGAACAGGAGAAGGATGTTCGCAATTTATATAATATAGTACACCTCTGGACTCATCCAATAATCCTAAAAAAGCGGAAGCCATCAAGGATCCGTCAAATGCCTCAAAAACTTTTTGTAATTCTATAAACCAGTTCTTTAACCATCTTTCCGGCCAAACATTTCGATACAATGCAGGAGTTCTTTCAATCATGGACCTAGAGATAGAACCCAAGATGATTGCGCCTACTGCTCCTTGCAAAGATTTACCCATAGCATCCGCATTCACAAATGCGATATATGGCTTTCCTCTCAATCGAATAGAATGAGCGAGAGAAATATCTCCACCTATCTGCCTATCTTTCTGTTTATAATTGAATTTTTTCTTTTGGACCGTTAAGGAACGAAAAGAATATTCGGAATCTTGTAATTGAATAGAATGCAAAGGTTCCGTCAAAAGAGAAGTTAGGAAATAATCCCCATCCTGGCTAAGTTTTAACTTTTGGATCTCTTCCAGACTTTTCCCAAGTTCGTCTGCGGTTTCTTTTAACTGTTTGGTTCTCTCTTCTACCTTGGATTCCAAACCTTCATTCAAGGATTGGATTTCCTCATAAAGACCTCTCAATCTTTCTACAACCTTTCCGATCCTTTGTTCTTGTTTACCGAATTCATCCAAGGAAGAAGGAGAAATTTTTAGACCGAAATTACCTTCTCCCACTTCTTCCAGAAATCCAGTTACTGAAGAAAGTCTGGATCGTATCGCTTCAGTTACTATCCATGCGGTAAAGATCAACGGCACGGAAAATAAGAATGCCATGATTGTTAAATGAAGAAGAGGATTTTCCAGACGTATCCTGCCGTCCACAGTAGCATATAACATATAACCCAAAAGACTAAATGGCATGGAGATCATTGCCATAACTACTACCAGCAAACGTTTGGAATAAGGAAAAAATAATCTGGTCTTAGCTTCCACTTCTCTGAACTTATTTTTACTCAAAGCGGGGCGAACAGAGTATTCGGTAATAAACAAATAACTAATAAATGAAATCGGAATAATCCCTAAGTACAATGCAGGAATGGTGGCGATCAGATTCGGACGATATCCAACGATCAAATAAACGATAAGATGAGCGAGTAATACCCCAAAAAACCAACGGCCTGCAATCACAAAGGATTCATAGATAGGTTGGGTAATATAAATCGATTTTGCGGAAGAGAGAAGGTTCGGATCTACGGAACTTCTATCCTCCAAATAAGATGCTTTCTTTAATCTTATATATCTAAGATAGAAGGCCCCCAAAAGCATTGCCGTGGCGGCTATTGTCGCTGCCACTCCCATAGAAAGATATTCTTCCAAAGAATATAAAGAACCCGTAACTGCAGAAAAATAAACTGCGAATGGAACCGGAACAGTATGGGTAAATAGCTCCAGCCTCCAGGTTAGGACCGGCAAAAGACGTGCATGGCTCATTTTCGTTTCTCTTTTTCACTTGTTAAAACCAACACTGTAGCGATTGCTACACTGGTCAATATATTATTTTTGATCCAATGTGGATCGAATGCAGGAAAGTATCTCAGTGCCCAAATACGGTTTTTGAATAAAATAGCTCACATCGAAATCTTTTAGAGAAAGTTTTAACTCAGGTTCCATAAACCCGCTTGCAAGAAGGATTTTTACTGAGCTATGAATCGCCCTGATCCTCTTGATAACTTCTCCTCCTCCAAACTTTGGAAGTCCCAGATCCGTCAGTACTAATTGGATCTCGGAATGTCGAAGTAGGAATTGTTCCACGCCATCCTCTCCATCTATAGCCAAATATACTTTGTATCCTTTGGACTCCAGAAGATCCGCCAACATACTCCTAAGAAGTTCTTCATCTTCTATAATAAGTATACTTTCATTGCCCCCTAAAGATTCAGATTCCGAATAATCGGGCTTTATATTCAGTTCCGGTTTTTCTTTAGGAACAGGTAAGTATACGAAGAATGTAGTTCCTTTTCCTAATTCAGAATCTACTTCTATCCAACCTTTATGATTATCGATCACACTATAGGCCAATGCGAGCCCAAGTCCTGTTCCCTTTCCTATATCCTTGGTAGTGAAGAACGGTTCAAAAATTCTCTGCTTCGTTTTTTCACTCATCCCACTACCCGAGTCAGAAATACGTAATATTACGTATTTTTCGGCTAGACTCTTGGAATATCCGATCTTTAGATTTTCCGAGTCGGTTAGAAATGTCTCGATAGTTAAGAGCCCCCCATCTTGCATAGCATCCCGAGCATTCACGCATAAATTCAGGAGAACTTGATGGATCTGATTAGTATCCACGTGAACCAAAGGAAGATCCTCTTGGAAGTCTGTAAGTAGTCGGATATTTTTTGGAAAAGTCTGGGAGATTAATTTACTAATCTCTAATATAATATCGTTTATCTGTGCAAGTTCCAGATTGAATTCCATTTTTCTGGCAAACGTAAGAAGTTGCTTAACCAAGGAAGCACCTCTTTGTGTAGCCATATGTAATGCGGAAACATGTTGGGAAAATTTTTCCGGATTATTCCTATTATTCTCTATCACCGAGGTATGACCCATTATGATAGAAAGTATATTATTAAAATCGTGAGCTATACCACTTGCCAAGGTTCCTAAACTTTCCAGTTTTTGCGCTTGGATTAGTTGTTCTTCTAACTCTACCTTTCTTTTCTCCACTTCCTTTAATTGAGCTTCTTTTAGTTTATGTTCCGTGATATCTTCCGCAACTCCAGCGACTCGGATCGTATCTCCTTTTTCATTCTTAACCGGAAATGCTTTATCTCTGATCCATCTGATCTCTCCGTCAGGACGAATGATCCTATATTCTTCTCTATATTCTCCGGTTATTTGTCTTGTCCTTGCGCTATTCATCACTCTATCTCTATCATCCGGATGGATACATTCCATCCAAGAGATAGGATTTTCCAAAAGACTTTGTCTGGATCTTCCCCAAATCTGTTCATATCCTTGGCTGATATAAACGATCTCGTTCTTTGAAAGACTTGTCATCCAGAACACTTCATGGATCGCATCTGTGAGTTCTTTGAATAATTCCTCACCTTCTCGATTCAGTCTTTCTGCTCTTATTCTTTCCTCTATCTCATAGCCTAACTCTTCACTCCTTCTTTGGAGCTCGAAATTTTTCTCTTCTAATTTTTCCACAAGTCTATGATTGTATTGGCGAAGAGGAGCGGAATCTAAGACCAATCCTCTCACATTTCGTTTTGCCCTAGGGTTTTGTAAAAGTTTGACTACCGTTTCTTCCAGTAATTTTAATCCTGCAGGCTTTTTTAAAAATGCGTCCGCACCTAGATCAAAGGAAAGTTTTTCATCCGAATCGGAAGTATAAGTGGCGGTATATATGATAATTGGAATATGTTTGAACTTCTCATTCTGTCTTACCTTGGAACAAAATTGATATCCGTCCATTTGAGGCATTAGAATATCGGAAATGATCAGATCTACTTCTGTATTTTCCAGGATCTCTAAAGCTTCTATTCCGTTAGAAGCAGTGTAAATTTTCCTAGATCCATTTTCCAACTGCGCGGAAATTAATTTCCTGTTTTGATAGCTGTCGTCTACGACCAGAATGAGCATAAAATTTAAGTCCGAAAAAGGACTATGTATTGATAAGGGACGAAAAAAATCTCTTGGATCATGGATTCAACCCCTTGATAAAGCCGTTAATTTGATCCGTAAATTTCCTGGTATCGATCGGTTTTGTAATATAACCATCGCAACCTGCTCCATAAGCTTTCTGAGCATCCCCTTTCATTGCAAAAGCGGTAACAGCTATGATAGATATATTTTTAGTATTTTCTCTTTCTTTTAATTGTCTAGTAAGAGTCAGTCCGTCTATGCCCGGTAATTCTATATCCATGAGGATCAGATCTAAAGGAAAATTATCAATGACCTGAAGTGCTTCTTCCGCATTTCCTGCTTTTAAAACTTCGTATTCATCTAACTCCAATAATTCGCAAATCAATTTTAGATTTACCATATTATCATCTACTACCAAAACCTTAGGGGGCATTTCTATTTACCGTTCGAGATCTCTTTAGGAAGTATTATAGTGAAAACCGATCCTTTTCCCAATGTACTTTCAACGTATATTTTTCCGTTCATCAATTCCACGATCCTTTTGGTTAATGCAAGCCCGAGACCTGTTCCTTGGAATTGTCGATTCGCACCGCTATCTATCTGTTGGAATTCTTCGAAAATCCTAGTAAGGTCTTTTTCATCTATGCCGATCCCTTCATCCTCGAATTTCATTCGAATAAGATCCTTATCTTCTGCCTCTATATTAACTCTGATATTTCCGCCCTTATGACTAAACTTTACTGCATTGGATAATAGATTGTATAATATCTGTTTTATCTTTTGAGGATCTAAGGTCACAAAATCGGAGGAATCCTCTACCTTAACTGAAAAATTGATTCCCTTCTTTCTTAATAACGGACGTAGGATGGAAGAAACTTCTTTGATCGCCGTGGACATAGAGAATGTTTCCAAAAACAATTCCATCTTTCCGGATTCCACCTTGGCAAGATCCAGAACATCATTGATCAATTTAAGAAGATGATTCGCACTATTTAAGATATCCGTTAAGTATTCTTTCTGTTTTCCATTTAAGGGCCCCGGTCTTTCGTCTGATAGTAATTCGGAAAAACCTATAATACCGTTTAAAGGAGTTCTTAATTCATGGGACATGTTCGCTAAAAATTCACTTTTTAGTCTGGCGGTTTCCTTCATCCTTTCATTCTGTTCTTCTAATGCGGCTCTTCTGAATTCCTCTTGTTGTTTTCTTTCGGTAATATCACGAATAGAACTGGAAACCAGAATACCTTCTTCCGTTTCCAAAGGACTTAAGCTAATCTCTACCGGAAATTCTAATCCGTTTTTCTTAAGTCCATATAGTTCCAAACCGCTTCCCATTCCTCGGACTTTTGGATCTTTAAAAAAACCGATCCTATTTCGCGGATGGTTTGCCCTGAATCTTTCCGGAACTAAAACTTCTACCGGTTTGTGTAATAATTCTTCTCTGGGGTATCCGAATAATTTTTCTGCCTGGGAATTGATGAGTACTATATCTCCTTCCCGATTGACTATCACGACTGCGTCCGGTGCAGATTCCAAAAGTCCTCTGAACTTTGCTTCTGCCTTGATCCTTTCTCGAATATCCCTGATGGCACTTAATACTAATGTTGTTTCTTCCGTTCTATAAGGACTTAGGCTGATCTCCACGGGGAATTCTGCTCCGTTGGACTTCCTACCAAAAAGTTCCGAGCCGACTCCCATGGATCTTGTCCTAGGTTGTGTGAAATAATGATCACGATGAGAAATATGTTTTTTTCTAAATCTATCAGGAAGAAGTATCTCTATAGGCTGTCCCAAAAGTTCTTCTCTTTTGTAGTCGAACATCCTAAGCGCCTGTTCGTTCACAAAAACTATACTTCCCGAATCGTTTACCATTACGATAGAATCAGGTAAGGATTCCAGAAGACCTTTAAATCTGGCCTCGATCAGCTTTGTGTCTTTCAAAGCTTTTTCTAATGTGATATCTTTTTCCGCAGGCGTAGCCATAATATATAAGAAATTCGTATATTAGAGACAGGTAGAATACTTTGAAAAATTTTCCAAAGCAAGCGCATTTCAAAAGACTAATATTGGAAAAAAATTATTATCCACTCGTACAAGAAAACGAAGGAACTCGTAAGAGATTTAGGGTTTTCTAAAGGATTGGGATCAGGTAGGATTTAATTTATCTACCCAAAGGGGGCGACTTCCCACAATTTCGGCACCTACTTTAAAAAGTAGAATATACCTTCCTTCTTTTGGGAAAACAGCGTGAGGGATTGGGATCCCAATTTCAACAGGTTCGGAGCCGTTATTGACCCGGATATTTCCTCCGACTCCTATTACTTTTTCTCCTGAATCTGCATGTTCTAATTCCAGAGAAAATTCATGGTCTCCTGGGGAAAGATTTGTGACACATACGTATATTCCCCAGGGAGGAAAGACTACGGGAAATTGTCCGGTAAAGAACTTAGTAAAAGTCCCTATAATACCTTTTTTCCCGTTGTCTTCCGAGATGACCCGATCCGCAAAAACTAATGCTAATAGGACGGGTTCTCCCACGTTATTCGACACCTAAGATCAGACCGTGTATGCGTCTGAAACTAGTTGTTCCTGCTCTTTAGTATGGACTTTCATGTGTCCTGCAGCAGGGCTTGCAGATTCTTTTCTTCCGGTGTATTTGAGTTTTGTCCCGTTAGGAAGAAGATCTTCGAATCTATCTCTTACAAATGTCCAAGCACCTTGGTTTTTAGGTTCTTCTTGGCACCAAACGAAAGTTTTAGCGTTTTTGTAAGTTTTAAGGACTTCTTGGATCTCTTTCGCAGGAAAAGGATAAACCTGTTCCACTCGGATAAGCGCCGTATTCTGCACTTTATTCTCTTCTCTATATTTTAGAAGATCATAATATACTTTTCCGAAACTGAATACTACCTTCTCCACTTTATCCGCTTTGATATCGGCTTGATCAGGAAGAACTTCTCTGAACGCTCCTTTTAATAGATCGTCTATCGGAGAAAGTGCCCCTGGGAAACGTAACAAAGACTTAGGAGTGAAGATGATCAGAGGTTTGCGGAAATTACGCAATATCTGTCTACGAAGCAAATGGAAATACTGAGCGGCATTCGTACAGTTTGCCACTTGCATATTATTGTCCGCACATAGTTGGAGGAATCTTTCTACTCGACCGGAACTATGCTCTGGCCCTTGTCCTTCATATCCGTGAGGAAGAAGAACAACAAGACCGGACATCCTTTGCCATTTCACTTCCGAGCTGGAAAGGAATTGGTCAAAGATCACCTGCGTATTATTTGCAAAGTCACCGAACTGTGCTTCCCAAAGAACTAGCGCGCTCGGATCGGAAAGAGAATAACCGTATTCGAAACCTAAAACGGAAAACTCAGACAAAGAAGAGTTCACCACTTCTGCCTTAGCTTGTTTTTCCGAAATATGATTTAGACCTACGTATTTCGTTCCTGAGTTAATATCCACAAGAACTGCGTGTCTATGGGAGAATGTTCCACGTTGGCTGTCCTGACCGGAAAGACGAACTCTAAATCCGTTTTCCAAGATCGAGCCGAAAGAAAGTGCTTCAGCCATTCCGTAATCCAAAGAAGCTTTTCCTTCTGCCATTTCCTTACGGCTTTGCAGAAGTTTTACTAATTTAGGATTCGGAGTGAAACCGTCCGGAACCGTAGTGATCGCTTTTACGATACGATCGATTTGTTCCGCAAGTAGAGAAGTAGCAGTACCACTATCCAAAGGTTCTTTGGAATATTTCGCCCAAACACCCTGCATGGTATCCACTTTCATCTTGATATCTTGTTCTTTTGCTCTTTGGAAAGAATCTTCTAAACCTTGAGCGGAACCGTTCTTAATGAAGTCCAACTCTTCTCCGGTAATATCACCGTCGTTTATCAGTTTTTTCTCATATAGCTGAGCCGTAGGGAGATGACTTTTGATGATGGAATACATCTTAGGTTGAGTGAATGCAGGCTCATCCGTTTCATTATGACCCAATCTACGATAACAGATCAAATCTATGATAAAGTCTTTTTTGAACTTCTGGCGATATTCCATTCCGAGTTTAGTCACTCGGTACACCGCTTCCGGATCGTCCCCGTTTACGTGAACGATCGGGATTTGGTAACCTTTTGCAAGGTCAGTCGCGTATAACGTAGATCTGGATTCATTCGGTAAAGTCGTAAATCCGATCTGGTTATTGATCACAATATGAAAAGTTCCACCGGTAGTATAACCGTCCAGGTTCATTAAGTTGATGGTTTCTGCCACCACACCCTGTCCTGCAAACGCAGCATCCCCGTGGATGGTGATCGGCATAAATTTAGAACGATCCGCATCCCCATATTGTTCTTGGCGAGCGCGAACGGAACCTGTAACAACCGGGTTTACCGCTTCCAAGTGACTTGGGTTGAACGCGAGGGAAAGTTTAACTTCTTTTCCACTCGAAGTCATCTTGCTATTGGAATATCCTAAGTGATACTTAACGTCGGCATAACTTCCGGCGCTTTTGTCCGCCTTCTCTTCGAATTCTGCGAAAACTAAAGAAGCAGGTTTTTCGATCACGTTTACGAGTACGTTCAAACGTCCTCTATGCGCCATACCGATCACGAGTCCGTCCATTTTGAAACGTCCGGCTTCTTCGACGATGGTGTCGAGCATAGGGATCATACTTTCTCCTCCTTCTAAGGAGAAACGTTTTTTACCTACGTATTTTTTAGCGAGGAATGTCTCCAAATGATCCGCTTGGAATAATTTTTCGAACAGCCTCAGACGTGTACTTTTAGGAAGAGGTGCATGGTATTCCGCTGACTCGATCTGATGTTGGAGCCATTCTCTTTCTTCGTCGTTTACTAGATAATATTGCTCATAACCTACAGTGCTGCAATATGCTTTTTCAAACCAAGCCACAACATCTTTCAGTTTTGCACGACCCAGAGAAGGATTCTGTGTGTCGACTACCGTGTCCAGATCCGCAGGAGTCAAATTACTCAATTTGGATTCGATAAACTTACGATTCGGTTGTGAGATCCCAAGAGGATCAACGTTAGCTGCTAAGTGTCCCTGTCTACGATAGGCATTCAACAGGTTGATAATCCCCATCTCTCTGATGGATCCGGCCTGAGCATCCGTAAAAGAAGTGGCGACGGCTGATTTTCCGTTACCATTCCCGTTTCCGTTGGATCCATTCTGAGGATATACTCCGTTAGTCTCTACTTCTTGAAAGAACAGAGACCATTCTTTGTCCAGAGAGTTCGGATCCTTCTTAAACTTTTCATAAAGTTCTTCGAGTAATGCTCCGTTCTCTCCGTATAATGCCATCAATTGTTCGATTTTCATGATCGGATCTCCCCTAAGCGTGAATTGCCCACTTGTCTACGGCCATGGCGGCCTCTTTTACGACTTCGGACAATGTAGGATGTGCGTGAAAAGAACGTGCTATATCTTCCGAAGAAGCACCGAACTCTACCGCGACCGCAAGCTCAGCGATCATATCCGAAGCTCTAGGCCCAAATACAAACGCTCCCAATACCTTATCCGTTTTTTTATCTGCTAAAATTTTGACTTGGCCTTCCGCTTCGTTCATAGCCTTAGCTCTTGCGTTAGGCTTGAATAATGACTTACCAACTTTGTATTCTACACCGGCAGTTTTTAGTTCTTCTTCACCTTTTCCAACCCATGCCATTTCAGGCCAGGTATAGATAATGCTTGGAACCGCTGCGTAATTAACATGTCCGGATTGACCTGCGAGTAATTCCGCAAGTGCAACACCTTCTTCTTCTGCCTTATGAGCAAGCATAGGTCCGTCGATTACGTCCCCGATCGCATAGATACCGGCAGCGCTGGTTTGGAAATGAGAATCTACCTTGATCCTTTTTCTCTCAGTTAATTGGACCCCGGCTGCCTCTAATCCGATCCCGTCGATAAACGGTTTACGGCCGACTGCCACAAGAACAACGTCCGCATCCAATTCGGATTCTTTTCCATCAGGCGCCGCAATCTTTACTTTAGCACCAGATTTAGAAGCAGTCGCTCCTAATACCTTATGTTCGAATAAGAAATTAAAACCTTGGGACTCTAAACTTCTTTGCAGCAAGCTACCAAAAGATCTGTCTACTGTAGGAAGAAGTCCTGGTAGGAGTTCCACCACCGTAACTTCCGCACCGAGTCTTCCCCATACGGAGCCGAGCTCCAAGCCGATAACTCCCGCACCGATCACTACCAATTTTTTAGGAACCGATCTTAGATCGATTGCATGGTCGGAAGTGATGATCGTTTTTCCGTCCACAGGCAGACCAGGGATATCTATCGGAACAGAACCTGTTGCCAGAACGATATGTTTCGCACTTAATACTTCTTTTTTGCCGTCGACTAAAGCGACTTCTACCTGGCCGCCACCTAAAAGTTTTCCAAAACCCTCGTAACGAGTGATCTTGTTCTTTTTCATTAAGTAGTCTACTCCGTCGGTGACTTCCTTAACGATAGTGTTCTTGCGTTCCATGAGTTTGTTTAGGTCAAGAGTAACTTTACCAACTCCGATCCCATGGACATCAGTCTTATGTAAAACTTTATGATATTCTTCAGAAGAATCTAAAAGTGCTTTGGAAGGGATACAGCCTACGTTCAAGCAGGTTCCTCCCAAAGTTTTTCTTTTTTCGATGATCCCGGTTTTGAGCCCGAGTTGAGCCGCTCGGATCGCGCCTACATAACCCCCAGGCCCCGATCCGATCACTAATACGTCGTATTGTTCCGCCATACTTATTAGACTTCCTTAAACTTCTAAAAGAAGTCGGGTCGGATCTTCGATCGCTTCTTTTACCTTTACGAGGAAGGTTACTGCTTCTTTCCCATCTACAACTCTATGGTCATAAGAAAGAGCAACATACATCATAGGTCGTATCACAATCTGATCGTTCACTACTACTGCACGTTTTACAATATTATGGAGTCCTAAAATTCCACTCTGAGGTGGGTTCAGGATAGGAGTGGACATCATGGAACCGTAAATCCCTCCGTTGGAGATGGTAAATGTTCCACCTTCCATATCGGAAAGATCGATTTTTCCATCCTTCACTTTATTCGCGAGGCGAGCGATCTCGGATTCGACCTGAGCAAAACTTAAAAGATCTGCATCACGAACAATCGGAACCACTAAACCTTTAGGACCTCCAACAGCTACACCGATATCAAAATAGTTTTTATAAACTAGATCCGTACCGCGAATTTCTGCGTTGATTGCAGGAACAAATTTTAAAGCTCCAATTACTGCCTTAGTGAAGAAGCTCATAAATCCTAAATTGATATTATGTGCGTCTTTGAACTTATCCTTGTATTTAGCACGAAGGTCCATCACAGCACTCATATCCACTTCGTTAAAAGTAGTAAGTAGAGCTGCGTTATGCTGAGCTGCAACCAAACGATTTGCGATCGTCTGGCGAAGTTTAGTCATCGGGACAACGTTTTCTCTCGGAAGATTACTACGAGAAGCAGCAGGAACCGCTTTAGGAATTTCAGGAGAAGGAGCAGACTTAGCCGCTGCCGGCGCCGCAGAAACTGCTGCCGCAGGTGCTGACTGTTTATTTGCAATTGCGTTTAACACGTCTTCTTTGGTGATCTGTCCGTTCTTACCGGAGCCAGAGATAGAAGCAGGATTTAATCCGTTATCATCTATTAGTTTACGAACAGCAGGAGGAAGTGTATCGTTCTGCGCCTGGTTAGTCGTGTTAGTTTGTGCTGTATTTGTTGTTGAAGGAGTGCTTGAAGTAGGAGTGCTTTTTGCGGAGGCAGAAGGGTCAATGATTCCGATCACTTCTTTGATCTTGACCGTCTCCCCCGGTTTCTTGTTAATTTTTTGGAGAACTCCCGCCGAGGGGGCTGGCACCTCCATGGTCACCTTGTCGGTTTCCAATTCCACCAGGACCTCGTCCTGTTCTACTCGTTCGCCTTCTTTTTTTACCCAGTTTGCTATTGTTGCTTCCGTAATGGATTCACCCATTTCGGGAACCTTGATCTCTATCGACATCTTGATCCTACGGAGGTCGGTGTATACGTCCCGTTCCGGGACCGCCTCCATTTCACTTTCGGAAAGCTGAAAAATTCTGTAAAGTCGTTCTTGTCAAATCGGTGTTTTGGATGAATTTTCCCGAAATCACACTAAGGTTTTTTAGTCCGCTTGCGGCTTAAACTTACGTTCCGTTTTTCCGATCTCTTCGTCGCTGATCTGGTATTCCAATTGCAGAAATTCTCTGAAATCTATTGACTTATGATGGTCCCGATCTCCGTCGCATTGGCGGTTTGCCTGGACAGATTTTGTCACACCTGCTACAGTAATCGGCTTTAAAGTCAAGTTCTGGGTAACAGGACATACTCCCGGTTTAGGAGACAGTCCATTATACGCACAGGTCCCTCCACTTTGCACTTCTTCAGGCTGTGGATCCAGACCATGTTCATCCTCGAAAGTAGGATAATTTTCACCGTTATAAAAACGACGGTACATTTTTCCCCAAATAGGAACTGCAAGAACCCCGGCAGCCTGCCCTCTTCCGAGAGAGATGGAACTTTTATCGAATCCGAGCCAAATAACAGTGGTCAATTTAGGATCGAACCCACAGTACCAAGCATTTGTAAAAGAAGAAGTGGAGCCTGTTTTTCCAGCAGCGATCCCTTTATAATTTCCTTGGTCAGCTGAATGGAGTCCGTTCGCGGCGGTTCCCCCCATAGCAACCATGGTCAACATTTTGCGAAGAATATAAGCCGTACCTTCGCTGATGATCTGGATTGAACCGTCTTCCGCTTCTTTATCCAATTCTTCCCTGACTTTTAGCTCTTCGTTATAAATTACATTTCCTGACTGATCGATCACATATCGAACAGAGAGTGGGATCACATTTCTTCCCTTATTTGCAATAATAGAATAGCCAACGGCCATTTCATATGGAGAAAGTTCAGCAATTCCCAACGCGAGAGCAGGGCTAGGCATAAATCTGCTCTTATCAGCTTTTGTTAAGCGAGAAGCAAAATCTATGACCGCATCTGCACCTGTGCGTAGAAACACCTGCACAGAAACGATGTTCAATGACATGGAAAGTGCTCTGGAAAGAGGGACCATCCCTTGGAAATCCCCATCGAAATCCTGCGGAGACCAACCTTCTCCTTCTTCGGTTAAGGTGGTCAAAGGTGCATCCATGATCCCTGTTCCGGAACCTACGATACGTTCAGAGATCGCTGCCCCATATACGAAAGGTTTGAAAGAAGATCCAGTCTGCCTTCTTGCCTGGACCGCTCTATTGAATTGGTTTTTAGGAGTGAATTCATAACCTCCGACCATTGTTTCTATATAGCCGTTGGTATGATCTATTGTGATAGCGGCGCCTTCTACGTGAAGGTTTTTGCCGAATACCGCAGATCTTTTTTGGAATTCAGTGAATGCAGCGGATTCATTATCCGCAGGAAGAAGTAAACTAAGAACGTCGGCGGAATCGATGAGTTCTTTTTCGAGTGCAACTCTGAAGTTTGCCTTATCATCTAAACGGCTTACGAAAGTAGGAGCCACAGGAAATAAAGAGCCTATAAAATTATAAAGTCCGACAAGACCTCTGTCCGCACCACCTGCATAATTCACGGTAACACCAGAAACAAGATCATCGTGTTTTTTGAGAGCCTTACGAAGTTCGTCCTGAGCGATCTCCTGTTTGCGAATATCCAGAGTGGTATAAATTTTAAGACCACCACTGTAGATCCTATCTTCTCCCAATTCCTTTAATAATCTCTGTCTTACGAATTCAGTAAAATGGGGGGCCCTATTCAGCTTAGTTCCCCAGGTAGATTGAGAAGGGGACTGAGTGATTACGATCGGCCAATATTTTTCCCAAAATTCGTCATGGATGGTTTGGACCTTGTCTGCAGGAACAAATCCTTGGGATGCCATAAGTTTCAGAACTTCTATATGAGCTCTTTTAGAAGCAGCCGGATTTTTATAAGGAGAATAATCTACGGGTGCCTTAGGAAGTCTTGCAAGAAGTGCAGCTTCTGCCACATCCAAGTCCGAAACGTCCTTATGGAAATACACATCTGCCGCAGAAGCAAGACCTGTTGTTCCATGGCCTAAGTATATTAAGTTAAAATAAATTTCTAATATTTCTTCTTTAGAATATTCCTGTTCTATCTGAAGAGTAAACAGAGCTTCTACGAATTTACGGATAAAGGACTTTTTCCTATTATTCAAAACCGTTTTTGCAAGCTGTTGGGTAAGAGTGGATCCACCCTGTTTGATCCTACCCGAGATCACATTGACTGCTGCCGCGCGAAGGATTGCGGAGAAATCTATCCCGAAGTGATTAAAAAAGTTATTATCCTCTACGGAGAGGAATGCTTGGACCACATGTGGAGGAATGTCTTGGTATTTTAGAAGTTGCTGTTTATGGCGATACAACTCTGCATACACTACACCATTGATATCGTATAAACGAGTTGGAGTGGTTGGTTGGTAAGAAGCAAGGATCGCAAGCTCCCCTCCCTCATCCACTTCTGCGATAATGTATCCAAAAAACAGACCGCCCAGTAAGGCTAAGACCAAAAGTGTTTTTGTAGCTCTGTGAATTCCTTCGCTAAATAGATTCATACGAGTTTGAATTTCATTCCTTCTCTAGCCAGTACAATGGATAGGTCCTTGGTTCCAAGATTTTCAGCATGGGTTCTGGCGTCATCTAAGATGATAGCTAAAATTTCATCCGAATAGGCGGGTTCATGGTGGGTCAAAGCCAGTTTTTTGACCTCCCAAGAAGAAGCACAATTGACTGCCATTGTATAAGCGGTATGGCCCCAATCGAATTTTTGGAAGGATTCGTCCAGAGTGTACTGAGCGTCCAAAACCAGAAGATCCGCACCCTTAAAGAACGGTTTTTGCTCCTGGATCAGAGGAAAATCCTCACCATTATATTCTGCGTCCGTGGCAAAAATAAAACTTTTCCCATTTTCAGTGAATTTGTAAGCGATGGAGCCTCCCGGATGTTTGAGAGCGAGCCATTCTATTTTAACACCGCCGATTTCCAGGACTTCTCCCTTTTGGAGCCTGTGGAAATTTCTTTCTGAACCGAAATGATCAAAATGGATCGGGAAAAATCTGGGTTCTTGTTGGTATTTTAATCTTTCCGGAAGATCTTCCAAGGGAGAATAGAAGGTGAACTTATTTCCGGGAATATACAAAGGTTTGAAAAAAGGGATCCCGTGGATATGATCCCAGTGGGTATGAGTGAAAAATACGGAAGCTTCTCCCTTTCCTTGCCCGAATTTTTCTCGGACTAAGTCCTCACCCAGGACTCTCGCCCCAGTTCCGAGATCCACAACCAGCTCCACCCCGGAAGAGCCTATAATCCGAACACAGGTAGTGTTGCCGCCAACAACATAATTCAGAGGTTCCGGCAACCCATCGAACCATTCTTCGGGAGAAGAAAAAGCTTTTCCCTCCGACTTGGCCACAAGTCTCAATATGGAAATTACTTTCTCCCTGTATTCCTCGTTTGATAAGGGGGCAGGAATAGAGCCCCGAACTCCGTACAAGAAGATTTCCATCTTAGGAACATTTACTATATTTCCCCCAAACTGTCAAAGGAAACAAAATCTCGGATTTAGGTTGTCGTTCGAAAGGAAAAAAGAAAACTAGGAAGGCAATGGCGTCTTTCTCTAGCGGATTCGGTGTCTCAACCTCTCCCCTCGTTCGTAAACTTCTGATCTTAAATATAGCGATTTTCGGGATAGAGTTTATCCTAAGCCTAGTCGCCCCTTCCATTCTTTTGGCCATTCTGGGCTTATTCGGACTGACTCCAGGTTTAGTCCTAGAAAAGTTTTTTGGTTGGCAACTACTGACTTACAGCTTCCTCCATTCCCCTAATATGTTGATCGGCTTCTTATTCGAGATGTTCGCATTTTGGATGTTCGGGTCTGCGTTAGAATCCCATTGGGGAACCAGGAATTTTTTACGTTATTTTATGTTCTGCGTCTTCGGAGGCGGGGTCGCCACAGTGCTTGCCTCTTTGTTTGGGTTCCAACAAGGGACAGTACTCGGGATTTCAGCAGTTCTATACGGGCTTATCACAGCTTACGCATTGATTTGGCCGAATAGAGAACTTTTGTTTTGGGGAATTTTCCCGATCAAAGCAAAATACCTGGCAGTTTTAATATTAGTCGTTCTAGTACTTTTAGGATTACAATCAGGAACTCCAATTGCAAACGGAATAGGAGGCTTCGCTGCGGGCGGACTTTACTTTCTATATTATACTAAAGTAAAATATAAATTCGGAATCAAATTTCCGAGCTTCTCTTTTTCCAGATGGAGACAAAAAAGAAAGATGGTTCGCTGGCAAGAAGAGATGAAAACAAGAGAAGAAGCGAAAGAAGAAGTAGATCGTCTCTTAGAAAAAATTTCCAAAGAAGGAATGAATTCTCTTAACAAAAAAGAGAAAAAATTCCTGAAAGAAGCTTCAACTAAATATTACGAAGCGAAAGATTAAGTTCGGCCACGCCATCGCTTCTCTCGGGCCGGGCTCATTCAAAAGAGAACATCTGCTGATAACCTACTTTAAAGCCCTGATCGTAAGTATTATCCTTTCGCATCCCGTATAAACCGCTAAAGAAAACTCGCCCTCCCTCTCCAATCTTATACTGAACACCAGGATGAAGATTGAATGAATCGGAACGAGGAGACGAGATCGTATTTTCCACTGCCATACGATAGGTAGTTTCCAGAAGAAGGATCCAATTTGAATTTGTTTCGTAGGATAAAGTAGCACCCGCTTCCATATAACGATAATATTTATCTTGGACAGGATCCCTGAATCTGGAATCGGTTTCTCTTTCGTATAGACCAAATGCCTGGAGCTTAGTCCTACCAAAATCCAGAACAAAACCAAGATGAGGACGAACCAAAAGTAGGTCCGGATTTCTTTCACCGATCCAAGGTTCGGATGCAGAAGGTCCGTAAACGTTTACACCTCCTCCTATGGAAAATATCCCGAAAGTGAAAAATGTTTTCAGGCCCGCTTTCCATCTATCCCAGCCACTCCAGGGAGTAGTCCTAGTAGCGTACTGGTCTACGTATCCATACCCGGCAGAAACTGAAAAATGATCTCCCAATTTCAATTCCCCATCCAGAGAAATATTACGATTCCGGTCATAATCGTTGGAATTCCTGTATTCTTTCGCGTCCGCACTAATTACAAAAATATTATATACTCCTACTGATTGTCCCCATGCTGGATATGGGATCGTAGCCTTATCGGATCCGAAAATTTCCGCAAGCGGACTTAAGAACAATAAAAGGAGTAAGAGACTATACCTCATAACAGAAACTCCAACCAAAACTCAGGCAAAGTAGCTTTGAGATATTCCCTCACCCTTTGGGAAAGAATTCCGTATCCTTCGTCAGTTAAGTGACCTCCGTCCAATAACATTTCGTTATGGATCAGATCTTCAGGATCAATTCTTGGTAGGAAGGTGACCTTCTTCTTCATTTCCAAATTGATCATGGACGCTGCCTTAACCGGCCAAGGAAGCTGGACACTCCATACATTCAGAACGATGATATAATCACAGCGCTCGTTCAGTATTTCCAAGGTCTTAAGTTGACGTTGTACAGTTGCGTCGACCTCTTCCCAAGTGGGTTCGAAATTATTCAGGAAATCATTTACACCGCCGTTCAACATACAGGATCTATATTTCCCTGTTTCGTTTTTGGCTGCCTCCTGGATCTCATAAGTCCTTCTTCCTGGGAAGGCCTTCTTATAAGTTTCGAATTCGGGGAACTGTTCTTCTACAGGCCAAAAGGCAGAGATACTATCCCCGAAAAGGGCAAAGCTAGGTTTGTATAATTTGGATTTTTTGGAATTTGTATCTTGGTCTATAACGCAAGCCCCTAACAAAAGGGACATGGCCAAAACAAAAACTGAGAACCGATTAAAAACCCCCCTGGTTTTCGAAGGGGAAGAAAGAAGTCTCAACTTCTCTAAGAAATAAATTATATTCATTTTTCATAATGCTCTATAAATTAGGACAAGGGGAGAAAGAAGAATGTTCCAATTTTATTAAAAATCGAGTAACGGTGACCGCAGTTCAATTAAACTTAAAGCGCACTTTAATATTATATTTTATTAATATATATGGAACGCGGTTCATTTATATTCGCACAAAGTGTTTAAAATTATTCCCTGAGTAAGAAAAGAGAAAATAAGATTGGGACCGGTGTTTAAATAGATCAATTAAGACCACAGTCCGTAGTAAAACCCATGGACGAAAACTATAGTCCGATAGACTCTGGTCTCGAAGTGAGAACTTTTATACTAGACCAAAAATCCATCAGGACACCTTATTATAATCTAGCTTTGGAAGAAGCTCTCGCCGTCCAACTAGTATCCGGAGGATATTCCGGCGGGGTTCGATTTTGGGAAGGACCCAGGTCCATTATAATGGGCCTCTCGGAAAAACCGGAACTAAGCGCAGGAAAAGAAAATATAGAAAACTTCCTGACTACATTCCAAAAAAGACCAACTCCCAAAAAACCTTCCATAACAGACCCGGTATATATAGCCAGAAGAGCAAGTGGCGGAGGGACTGTCGTACATGAGCCAGGATGGAATCTAAACTTCAGCCTTTTCGTTTCCTTAGAAACAAAACCGGAGCTATATCCTGTCTCTAACTCTTATAATATATTCTTAGGTCTGATATCTTCTGCTCTAAACAAACAAGGGCTCAAAACAAAATGTAAGGGCAAGTCAGACCTCGCCTTAGAACTATCCCCGGATGTATGGAAAAAAATTTCGGGAAACGCTCAGTTCAGGAAGAAGAACTGCATCGTGCAACATGGGACCCTGATCTTGGATTCCAGGCTGATCCCATTGGTGTCGGACCTTCTACCCCATCCTCCAGAAGAACCTGAATATAGAAAAGGCAGAGCTCATGATGAATTCGTAACCGCCTTGCCTGCCTCCTTTTCGCCCGGAAAATTCAAACAAGACCTTTCCCTTTTATTTGCGGATTATCTGGGGGTTGAAATCATAGGTACCGAAGCGGATCCATCCTTCTTTCGAAACGTTCGTAAGGTGGCAGATCGGCTGTTCCAGGAAAAATATTCAGATCTAGGCTATATTCTGGGAGAATGATTCTCTTAGGCACCACGAGGAAAAAATGAAATACCTTCCCCAACAAGACCCCGAAATTTTCAAAGCCTTACAGGCAGAAGACCAAAGACAGGAACAAAACCTGGAAATGATCGCTTCTGAAAACTTCGTGTCCAGACCAGTTCTGGAAGCTTATACTTCCACTCTTACTAATAAATATGCGGAAGGATATCCTGGAAAAAGATATTATAACGGATGTGTAAACGCGGACGCGGTAGAGTCTTTGGCGATCGAAAGAGCTAAAAAGATCTTCAAAGCGGAATACGCAAACGTTCAGCCTCACTCTGGGGCGCAGGCAAATATGGCGGTTTTTCTGGCCACTATGGAACCGGGAGATTCTTTTTTAGGAATGAATCTGGCTCATGGAGGACATTTAACTCATGGTTCTCCTGTAAATATCAGCGGAAAATATTATAAACCGATCCCTTACGGTGTAGATCCTAAAACCGAGACAATTGATTACGATGCTCTTGCATCTCTTGCAAAAGAACATAAACCTAAACTGATCGTTGCAGGTGCTTCTGCATATTCTAGAACGATCGATTTTGATAAATTCGCAGAGATCGCAAAATCAGTAGGCGCAAAACTTATGGCAGATATCGCGCATATCTCCGGGTTAGTGGCGACCGGCTATCACCCTTCTCCAATCGATAATTTTGATTATGTTACCACTACCACTCACAAAACTCTCAGAGGACCAAGAGGTGGTTTAATTCTTTCTAAATTAGAAAATGAGAAAGTATTAAACTCCAGAGTATTCCCTGGGATCCAAGGTGGACCTTTAATGCACGTAATCGCAGCAAAAGCGGTAGCGTTCGGAGAAGCTTTAAGCCCTGATTACAAAAAGTATATTGAAACAGTACTCGCAAACGCTAAAGTGCTGGCAGAAGTTTTTGTAAAAAGAGGATTCAGAGTGGTAAGCGGTGGAACTGACAACCACCTAGTCTTATTGGATGTATCCGTAAAAGGTTTAACCGGCGCGAAAGCAGCGGACGGATTGGACGAAGTCGGAGTCACAGTGAATAAAAACGCAATCCCATTCGACAAAAACCCTCCAGCAGTTGCTTCCGGAATTCGTTTAGGAACTCCTGCACTTACTACCAGAGGTCTCAAACCTGCCGATATTGAAAAAGTAGGAAACCTGATCTGTGATTTCTTGGACAACCCGGACGACGAAAAGACCAAGGAAAAAGTCAAGGCAGGGGTGAAAGAGATCACCCAACAATTCCCGATGACCAATTTCAGATTGGATTAATTTCCAAATTTAACACATAAAGAGAGCCCTATGAAATTTTTTTCTTATATTACGGAGAAGCGGGACGAGGAATACCCAGCCCTAAACGGAGTCAGAGCTATCTCCATTATGATGATCATAGGGCTCCACATTTGGATTGGGGCAAATCATTTTATCCCGAATATCCCTTACCTATTAGATACTGCTCTTAAAAACCTTACCGCAGGAATCGACTTATTTTTTATATTGAGCGGTTTCTTAATTTATGGAAATCTACTAAAAGAAAAAGTAAAGTACGGGAACATAAAACTTTCCTTTTTTTATATCAAAAGATCTCTCAGGATCTTCCCTGCTTATTATTTCCTGCTCTTAGTCCAATATCTCAGCATGAGAGGGATGTTAAAGTCCTTGAACGCCGCAGAAAATTTAGATGCTTCCAAAACCCTTTTAAAACAGAGTTTAACCGAAAGTATTTCCTACGCATGGGCCGATATATTCTATATTTCCAATTATACAAAAGGAAGATTATTCGATTACGGATGGTCTTTGTCGATAGAGGAACAATTCTATTTAATACTACCTCCTTTATGTGCATTACTTTTCTTTAAAATTTCGGATTCCACAAGAAGGATCCTACTTGTTGGCCTTTATTTTATCCCGGTCATATTAAGAGCGGTTTATTCCCAATTCGATATTTTACCTACACATATCATATACACTCATAGCGAGACTAGATTTGATTCGCTTATTGCGGGAATGTTATGTTCTGAATTTTTCCTTTCTTCATATTATTCCAACTTTTTCCAGAAAAAGCCGATCCGTTACTCGGTGCTTTCTGTCTCCATCATTCTTGCGGCAATAGGCTTTCTGACAGAGAAGACTGCATTCACTCAAATTTACGCTTATAATTGTTTAAATCTAGGTTTTGCAGGGATTGTATTAGTTAGCCTTTCGGAAAATTCCTATATAGGCAAATTTTTAAGCTTTTCCGTATTTCGTCCTATCGCCCGGGTGAGTTACACAATGTATCTTTGGCATTTATACCCGACTTCCGCAGCTATCTCGATAGTTTGTGGAACAGTAATACAATCCCTAAGTTATTCCAGAACTTTCGCCACTTTTATAGTCGCGGTATTATTCACTTTCTTGTTCTGTACTATTCTATTCTATTTGATCGAAAGACCTTTTTTAAAGCTTAAAGACAAATGGATCGCTCGACTAAAGGCCAGATCAGCTTCAACACCCAACTAATACGGTAAATATATGCTAAAATACTTATATGCTAAAAATGATGCGGAAATCCCTTCATTAAACGGCCTAAGGGCCCTCTCCATCTTTATGGTGATTATTTTCCATCTTGGGACCGGAGCGGGAAAAGTCCTAGTCTCCGATGGAGAGATATTAACCACTATTATCGTAAATTTACAATCCTCAGTAGATCTATTTTTCATGTTAAGCGGGTTCTTGATCTACGGCGGGTTATTAGATGAATACGGAAGAAGTTCCAAAATCGATCTAAAAAAGTTCTACTTAAAACGTACCTTCAGGATTATACCTGCATATTATATTTGTCTAATTATTCATTTTATACAAACCAAAGCCGTCTATAAAATTGGCGAAAAAATGACCTCCCCTTCTCCGGAAATTCTGGTTGTAAAAGAAAAATTAGCAAACTCCCTCGCGAATTCCTGGACTGATTTTTTATATATTTCCAATTTTTTCCACGATAGATTATTCTCATTCGGCTGGAGTCTTTCCATCGAAGAACAATTCTATTTAGTCGTTCCTCCGCTTTGTTCCATTCTTCTTTTCAAACAAAAAGCCGAAATGAGAAGGATCATATTGGTCGTGCTATATTTTGTCCCGATGGTTATCAGGGGATTCTATTATCATTTCGACTTTACGGCAGATTGGACCAGCTTTCATACTGAATCCCGTTTTGATGCAATCATTGTCGGAATGTTACTGACTGAACTTGTAAGATGGAAACCTGAGTTTCTAAAAAATACGAGTCTGGCAAAAAACTTAGGCTTTTCGATCGGAGCCGCGTTATCTCTTTGTATCGCACTTCTGATGAGTAGAACAAATATAAATTCGATATTCATTCATACGTATTTCCAATTTAGTTTTGCCGTTTTATTCATTGCATGTTTACTGGAGGGAAATTTCTGGAATTTTATATTCAGATCGCGCTTTTTCACTCCGATAGCTCGCACAAGTTATACAATGTATCTTTGGCACGGAATGTTTTTACTAGCTGCACTTCGTTTTATATTCAAGAATAATCTTCCGTCCGGATTAGAGGCTGGCCCTTACTTACTTCTTGGAATTTATACGGTATTATTTGTTTTTGTTGTTTGTGTTCCGATTTTTTATATTACAGAAAGGCCATTCCTGGCAATTCGAGATTATATTCTGAAAAGAATGAAAAAGAAAGAGCTCCCAGCCAAGTAAACATCTTGACTACTTTATAATTCTATTTAATATTTTTGCATGTTCATATTAGGTCAGGATTCCGGAAACCCCATCCTGATTTGGCCAGAATTCTCTTGGGCTCCAGTTATTAGCGGAGCGATCTTTTTAGCCCTTCTATTCACAGTAATCTATATATTGCAACGTTATCTACGCAGACAAAACAGTCTCGCGTTAGAGCACAGAGCAAAGATCGTATCCAAACTACAGCTCCACCATTTTAATTCCAAAGATACGAACCTATTCCATACATTTTTAGATCAGGTTGATAACGCAGATCTAAAACGACTGGCGGAAGATCCTTCCTGGTATCGAAAATATTTCCTTCCTGAGTTTTTACAGTTCCTTGCGGAACAAAGTAATCTTCCCGCCTGGAAAGACATATTGATCGTACATGCATTAGATCATCTGATAGAAGATCATAAGGCCACCGCCAAAAACTTTATCACCGCTATCTTAGAAACGGATTCCGAGGAAAGATTCCCTGCCTTATTAGGTATCCAAGAACTGGATGAGAACTCTTTAAACAGAGCGATACGGGCCAGGATTTATACTAAAAAAGTAGGAGCCACATTCTCTCTCACAAGATACGAAAGAATGCAGATCTTAGTTCCGGACGAGAGCAAACAATGGCTCAAATCCGAAGCGATATTGATCTCTCAAGAAGGAACAAATCTTACCCTACAGATCAAAACTGTTCCGGAAATTGATGAGAAAAAAAATGAAGAATGGATTGAAACTCCTAAAACAAGCCCTGCCGGGCCGGCACATCCTGGTGCCATCCCTGACGAGTATATAAATAGCCTTTCCCAAATTTTAGAATATTCGGGATTAAATCCTAGTGTTTGTGAAGAGATCACAAGGCTTGTGACCGCGTATAAAGAACACCCTGGCTTGATACGCAGAAGGCATAAACAAGAAGATTATAAAATATTAATACGATTATACAAAGTTTGTTTTATAAAATTCCGCTCTCAAACGACAAATATCCCCAAACCAGTATTACTATTTATACATTTTTTCTTCCTGGACGAAGGTTTAGTATCGGCGAAACGATTGTTTGATCTGGAACTTGCGATCGCTACATTAAAATCCTCTGTCAATGATCGCCAATATCAGGAAGTCAAACTTTCTGTTCATCTTCTTCCTGATTGGCTAAACCTCATACTTTCCGGCAAAAAAAATCCTTCTCAAAACCACCTTGGGCAAACCTACGATCAGGTCCAAAAATCAAATCTGCGATGGAACCAAGAAGCAGAAGCCAAGAATATTATGAATAAAGAATATCTTTTGCATATTCTGGACTGGGAACTGGAAAATATTCTTTATATGGGACTTCTGGGAATTTCCTTAAACCCGAATTTCGCTTATCCAATCTTATCCGAAGACCAATTCTACGGAGCAACGGAATCCAATCTGACCTTCCCAAGCAAAATTCTATCAAATGCGGAAAGAGTTTTAAAAATAGATACAAGCATCTTCCATAGAGAAGTAAGCGCAATTTCCAACTCCGACCCAAACCATACAGATCTATATAGAAAGGAATTTTTTGCTGATTGTATCCTTCTGCCTTATAGTGGAAACAGGGGAGTTCTTTGGCAAGAAACAAGCGCAGGCAACCAAGATTATAGCAGGTTATTATTCCCTATAGTCATGACTGAAAACGCCACGTTAGTAGTTACAAAAACCTTAGGCGAATTCCGTTGGGAAACTGAGAGAACAATAAGGGGCAGAAAATGGAAGGATCCGATCCCAGCTTCTCTTACCTCAGAGTATTATGCTTATTTGGAAAATTTCCAAAAGAATCCGAACCTAACCGTTGAGGCCAAAAAACGAATAGAACAACAATGGATAAAGGTCGGAAAGAATATCAAAGACATGTTTAGTATAGACTACGCCTATTGGATCCTTCTGGAAGCCGAAGGAAAACCCAGACTAAATCGGGTTGTCAGAGAAATCTTAAATCGATTTGTTCCGATCCAGATTAAGATGTAAGTTATTATCTATTTCCGATTAAACTGGGTAAATGGCTCTTGTTAAAGAATTCCTTTAATTTCCAGAAATATTAAGACCATGGAAGAAGTTACACCCACTAAAAGACAACGGTAGCTCCATCTCAAATATCTATATTTCGTAAAATATAATGATTTTCCTAAGTGATATAGATCTCTTGTCAATGCCTCATACAAAGAAGAATCTTCCGAAGCGATTTCTTCCATCTTATTCATAAATTCATTTTCACTCATAGGGGCAAAATGTCCGAAAAATAAGGGATTTATTTTGCCGTTCTTTCTCTGTTTGAACGTAGGCATCACCGCAAGTATCGCTAAACTTGCCGCAATTACGATAAATACCATCAGTGTCAGTAAACCGGTTCTATAGGTAGGTCTTTGAACATAGCCTAAGGAAAGTGAGAGTATTACAAATGATGCGGCGATTAAAATATTTGCCTTTTGATCAGCCATTTGGCTGAGCTGAGAATGATGCTGGTGAACGGTCCTAAAAAGATAATCTACGGCAGAACGTGCGCGGACCGTTTTGAAATGATCTGATTCCATAGCTCCAAGGATTTTGGAAAATTTATTTAGACAAGACATAATTATAATAGTCCATAGACCAAAATTTTCTTTTTGAAATTTCTACTCCTCAAATCACTTTACATTTTTTAACATATCATTTATATAGTATATATGTATTTAGGTCCCCTGGAAGGTTTCCAAGACCAGTTATTTCGTCCGGTCCTAGGCTGGAGCAGGGACAATGTCGGGCTTTTAACAGGGAGACAGGGAATTTATAAATTAGCCCTTCGTTGGGAATACGCGTTTGCGGTTTCGGGATTTCAGGTTTTTAATTTGGACTGCGCCATTCGTTTCGATGTGTTTACCATTACGGAAGAGACCAGAAAAAGGAGAGTATCTCCCGAGGCTCTTTTAGAAAAAATCTTGGTCCAGAGAGCATTCACTCCTTATCAGATCCTGGATTCTTTGAGGGAGATCTATTCTTCCACAAAAGAAAATACGATCTATTTCATTTTAGCTCCCTGCAAACAATTCTTCGATGGGGATGTTCAGGATGACGAGGGTCTTTTCCTTTTGGAAAAATTGGTATTATTATTGGAGCGTATGCGTTCCAAACAGATCCCAATCGTTCTTGTGGAATCCACTAAATACACTCATCCCAACTTTCAAAAAATTTTTCCCAAGTTAGTGGAGCTCTCTGAAGATCTTTGGGAGTTAAATGTGGTGGAAGATCATTCTTATCTTAAGATCAGAAAAGCGAAATCTATGTACGAGATCGGAACAGATCCGAATTCTAAACAGGAGTTTATTTATGGGTAGGACAGTTATTCCATATTCCAGGCAAATGCAGTACATCGATGCTAGCCTTGGACAATACAGAAGAGGACTTCGTAAGCCGGACCAGGAAATTTTCGATGAATTGATCCGAACCGCAAAACTCCAGGTGCAAGCAGGGGTAATGGCCTCTTCTCCTTATCCCATCGATATTATGCTTCTTACGATGATGATAGATCTAAAAAAAGAAATCCTCAGATTAAAAAAAGAATCGGAAGCTTTTCGGAAATCGGAATGAACCTCCAAACTGCCAAAGGATATTTGTTCGACGTTTATCATGCGGAGGACATAGTATATCTATGGTTGAAAAACGAAGAAGGTGAATCCCAACTTTTTTTGGATAAATTTAATCCGATCGTTTATGCAAGAGGAGAATCTGATCTACTTAAAAAATTAGTAAAACGTCTTTTCGAATTGGATGCAATTCAAGAGGTTCCTGTTTACGAAAATAGAAATCTATTCTATGAAAATAAAACAGTCCCTGTGCTGAAAATCGTAATCACCAAACCTTCTATCCTACCTAAGATCAGCCGCAAATTATATGCCTTATATGGAAAATTCGAGATCTATCATTCTGATCTGGATCTTCCCACTAGTTATATGTTCCAAAAAGGTTTATTTCCTTTATGTAAAATGGAGATAGATTATACGGAAGATCCTGGAGCAAAAAGGATCGTAAACGTAAAAACGGAAGATTCTCCCTCTGAAATGGACTATGAGGTTCCCAAATTCAAAACCGTATATTTGGAGCTCAAAAAAAGCCATAGGATCAATATAGAAAACAATCCTTTAATAGTTCGAACTGATACAGATTACCATGAACTATCCGGAACAAATCCCAGAAGATTATTAGAAAAACTAGATATACTATTAAGGGAAGAAGACCCAGACATTCTACTGACCAGATATGGAGATCAGGTCATTCTACCTTACCTATTCTACCAATCCCAAAAACAAGGATTTCTGCCTGCATTAGACAGGGATAGAACGACTCCTATCCGCAGGAATATCAGCACCAAGGGAACCAGTTATTTTACATACGGAAATATTGTATTCCGTGCACCTTCTTATCCTTTATTCGGAAGATGGCATATAGATTCTAAAAATAGCTTCGTATATAAGGAAGCAGACCTAATGGGAGTCGTGGAACTAGCAAGACTTTCCAGGCTTCCGATGCAAAAAATGGCAAGAGCATCCACAGGAAAGGCACTTACTTATATAGAGACGGATGTGGCCTTAAGGAGGGGTTATTTGGTTCCTTGGCAAAAAAGTGCGGTAGAAGCTCCTAAAACGGCGCTCCAATTGCTGGAGGCAGATAAAGGAGGATTAGTTTTTCAACCGGATATTAGTTACGGAAAAACGGCAGAGAATGTTGCACAATTGGATTTTGCGCAGATGTATCCCAACATCATGGCAATGCATAATATTTCTCCGGAATGTGTAAACTGCCAATGTTGCGCAGATGATGAAACAGTCCCAAAGGCTCCGGACATAGGATATCGTATATGCAATAAACGTAAAGGAGTCGTTTCGGAAGCTTTAGAACATATAATAGACAGAAGGACTTATTATAAAAAACAATCTAAGATCACTTCGGGACAACAGTTAGAAAATTATGAAGCAAAACAAGCCAGTTTAAAATGGATGTTAGTAACTTCATTCGGATACTTGGGTTATAGAAATGCAAAATTCGGAAGATTAGAAAGCCATGAAAGTGTAAATGCATTCGGAAGACAAAAACTTCTACTCGCAAAAGAAACTGCGGAAGAATTCGGATATGAGTTCGTTCATGCGATCACAGATAGTATATTTATCAAACACTATGACTCTTCTCCTCTGAGCACATCCGAACTAGATTTTTTATGTTCAGAAATATATGAACGTACCAAGATCAGAATGGAAGTAGACGGAGTTTATACCTGGTTACTGTTTCCTCCTTCCAGCCAAGATTCGGAAATGCCTGTGGCAAATAGGTATATGGGAAGATTCCAATCCGGAAAATTAAAATGTAGAGGAATAGGAGCCAGAAGAAAAGACCTCCCTACTTTCATTACAAATGCACAATATGAAATGTTAGAATGGATGAAGACCAAGGTCACGATCCAGGATCTAAAAAACTCCGAATCTGAAATTTTATCCATCTATCATAAATACGATTCTATGATCCGACAGAATTATATCCCTCCCGAAAATCTACTACTTGTCAAATCCAGTTCCAGAGAGCTGGAAGAATACGAAGTAATGGGAGCCACCGCTCTTTCCATGATGAAACTGAAAGATTTCGGTATGGATGTGCAGGCTGGAGAAAAAATAAAATACTTAGTATTGAATCAGAAATCAAAAACAAAGGATAGAAGATACATGCCGGAAGAAGAGTTACAACTCTATCCGAACAAAATCAAAAAAACAGGTTTTGACAAAGAATATTATAGAAAAATGTTAGTTGGGGTTTTTAGAGAAGTCTGGGCGGAATTCGCCTCTTTCAAGGATTTTGATTCCCTAATAGATCCTCAGGGAAGATTCGACTTTTAGATTAAAGTGCTCCCTTTTGTATCAATTCCAAATTTTTAATATATCTGTCCCTCTCACCAGGATGATCCGATTTACTCTTAAATTCCAATCCTAATGTCAAATTTCCGTCCTCGTCTTTTCCCCACCAACGGATCGCGGCGGATACAGTCAAAGGAGCTTGCATTTTGAATAGAACATCTAAGATAAAACTCTCTTGTTTAGGTAAAGTATCTATCAGATTAGGATCATGGATCTTTACCTTAAGTCCTCTAGGAGAGGCATCCAAAATTGTGAATTTTTCGGTAGTTTTGATCGTATTTGATTCTTTGATCCGGCCCACAACTTCATCCGAAAGCCTGCCCAATTCCGCCAAATAATCCGAAGTGAGTTTTTTATCCCTACTTTGTATCCAAATATAACCTATCGGGATCTGTTGATCAGAATGGTTTTTGTAAATAATAGGACGAATGAGTTCAGAAACGATCTTTTGGTCCTTGAATTTTCGGATTATTGTCCCGATATCGTCGTCAATATCTTTGGAATAATCCAAACGATCTGGCCCTGACTCTGAATAAGAATTGGTGTTTTGCGTATCTTCCAATAGTAAAGATTTTCGGGAACGTTTTACGATCTCAAACTTTCTATCCAGCCCGGGTTTAAATGTTTCTATCACTATATTATCAGTGCTGTTCTTTTTCAGGCGGTTTTTATAATCTTCTAGATTTACCTTTATCAAAGTCGGAATATTGAACATATTCGCTTCTATCACCGTTTTAGGTGTGATTAAATTTGTTACGACTGCTTTGCCGCTTGAGACTTGGACCCTCGGGGTTTCCCGATTCAATTTTGCAATTGCGAGTTTTTCTACTTTTAATAGATAAAGATCCTTCTCCGCTTTTTGAAGAAACTGACAATCGATCTCTATATACTTGGCTAGGATCTTGAATAAGGAGACTTTTTTCTCTCCGGTTTCCTCCCAGTTCTCCGGCATACGAATTAGAACCTTCTCATCCTCTTCCAAATACTTTTTGATGACAGCTTTTTGATCGAAAGGATAGATCTTAAGAGAAACTTCTTGGTCTAGTAAGTATTTCAGAATGACATGTTTTTTCTGATCTTTGGAAACGATATAATCTAAAGCTCTGGAATTCTTTTCAAAATATTGCATAATCCAACTAGACTTCTTTTAATAAGCGAATTGATTCTTTCCGAATTAACCGACTCACAATTTATTATTGGAATGTCTTTCGTTTTCGATTTTTTTAAGGCAAAATCACCTTCTTTTGGAAAAAATTTTTTACCGAATTTTATCCGTTAGGGAATACGGGCCTCGACTAACGTATCCCTTAATTTAGGGAGAGCATGAAAATCCGGGAAAATTCCGAGAAAAGATGAGTTTTACCCCCGTTTTCGTAAATCGGCGGATCCGATTTGAGATAAAACTAATCGGTATGAACGGAAATATTTCTTAAAATTAATCGATTGACTAGTTCAAAATTTGGAAATAAATTATTAATTCAATTTCGACCCTGGAAAATATATGAAAAAACTACTCCTTATCCAGCTTCTCGTCTTAATACTTTCTGCTCATTCCAAACTTGGTCTCTATGCGGATGGATGTTATATCTGCGGTTCAGGTTCTAGTTCTAATTGCAGGGACTATTGCAGTTATTCAGGTTCGGATACTTCTGAAAGCCGTAAAAAATGTGAGAAGTCTGGATGTAAGATCGGAGGAACAGCAAGTTGTCCGTCTGCTGCTAATTATAAAGTTTGTTCTGCTTCTATTTTCGATTCTCCTATCGACAAGAAAAGTCTCCTCGCATCCCTTCTCGCTAAATAGCTTCTAATCCCGGGGGACCAAACCACCCCGGGTATCTTTTCTTATTTTAAAGTATTAATATAATCGCTTAAATCGGAACTGATCTTAGAAGAACTTGCTTCGAATACCATAGGCGGGTTCGTTCCCAATGTAGGACTGAACATTCCGAGACAGCTTAAACTGCCGATCCCACATTCCTTAGGATTCGGAGTAACCCATAACGCTCTCCAAACAGAGTAATTATTATCATATTCAAGTTCTTTGAGTAAGTTTAGATTTTTATCATATACTAAAACCTTTGTATTAGCGGCATACGCTTCATAAGAAGGCAAGATTCCCAAGGTTACCACACTAAATAAACTGGAGAAAATAGTTATAAAATTTAGGCCTACATTCCTTGTTTTTTCAAAGACGGGGTAATGTAGTCCTACGATATAATAATCATAAGGAAGATTTTTAAAGGAATAAGTATAATTCTCTTCTGTTTTTGAGATCTCTAAAAACTTTTCCAGTTCTCTGATCCCGGTAGGACCAGTCACCTCTAAGAAAGATTTTACGAATTTTGAAACCTTCTCCGGAGAAAGGTCTTTTCGAATTCCATTCGGCTTATTCTCCCCCGGAATGGGGAAACTTCCCCCGATAGGTTCTTTGATCGTTCTAGAATATGGATCCGAAAGTGCTTCAAAGTCCACTGTCCCATACGGTTTTTTTAACTTAGTGGATTTAAACGTATTAAATCCTAAATAAGCGATCCTGAATTTTTTAGTAGGTTGTTTTGTAGGAGTTCCCACATCCCCATTCTGGGTAAGAGAATATCTGGAAGCACAGGAATTGAATAAAAGTAAGAAAAGAACGCTAAACAAAATCGAACGCATTTCAAAACTCTAAACAATTCCCGGCTAAGTTGCCAGTAAAAATTTATCCGACAAAACCAAGTTTTGGATTTATTTGAAAATAACTGACTCGATATCTTTTTCAATCGCTGGAATTTGCCCTGAGTAAATGTGCTCATTCCTGTTCAATTTCATGCTATCTCCATGAAGGCAACGCAAAACCTCGCAAGATTTGGATGCCGGCATCCAAAGAGCGGATATTTCAGTGTATCTATTATCATAGTTAAAACGTTTAAGTTCATTTAGATTTTTATCAAAAACAATCATTGTAGAGTATGCTTTTCCTTTTCCAACAAACGGTAGTACCCCTAATGTAAAGAAGGAGAATGGAAAGGAAATGATATGAAAGAAATTTTCATCATCAGCACTTTCAGCAAAAGCGGGAAGATGGATCCCAATGACGTAATAATCAAATTGATGATCTCTCAGAAAGTAATCATATTCCTTTCCACGAGGAACAACATGAACATATTTGTTCATTTCTTTCAAACCGGACTGACGAACCGAATCCAGATAGCTGAAAACGAAATTACGAACTTTTGGTGAGGGAATATCTCTTCTAAATTGGTTCACGTTTGCTAGTTCATCGGAACCGAAATCACCGTATGGAGGATCTATCAAAAAACGGGCCCTATCATCTAAGCTGGCGGTATATGTCCGTCTTCTGCCATAGGAAGCAGTTAGCTCCTCTTTGAAACCCATAAATCCAATATAAGCGATTTTCGGCTTTTTATAATTTTCCGGGAGAGTTTTGCGTACATAGGGCTCAGCTAATGTCGGATAAATCCGAGTACTACAGTTGATAAACGGAAGCGTTAGAGATATTAAGGAAAGAACAAATAACTTTCTAAAAAGATTCTTCATATGGCGAATGACGTTAGAAAGCCAGATAAATTCGGCAAGAAAAATTTAGGCTTTGTGACTACTACCTTTCTTCCGAACTTGCCAAAATAATACAGCAAACGGCGATTACTAAAGTAACTGGAGTGAACACTGCCGTTTCTGTAGAATTCAAAGAGAATATATTACCGATAGTATTCAAAGAAAAGATCACGGCCATAATCCAAATTGCGATGCGAACAACTCGCCTCGGGATAGGAAGTTTGATATATTTAGAATCGAGAGCGATCACTATCAAAAAGACGGAATTTAGAAGAATAGAAATCGATTCAAAAATGATCATCTGCTCCCAAGTTTCTAATCTGCCTCCCCATACTATGGAAAAAGGAACTGCACCGGATATGATGATCGTATGAAAAATGATGGAGCAGGAGAAAAATAGAAATAATATAATTTTGGCGAATTTACGGATCTGATACATTTTTTACTCAAAACGTATTGTTTATAAAACCGGCTTGATTCCGTCTTTTTATTTTTGCTTTTTTATATCCGGCCCCAATCTATAAACGGACTTTTGAGCCGGAAATCATATTATTTACTAATTTGAAGATACAAAATTAGAAACGTCAAATTCCACTTGCGGAAGCAAATCTCTGTATACGAATCCTGGAACCGCTTCTCTTTGTTTCACGATACAGCTTAATCTTTCAGAACATTCTTTAGGATAAGAAGATACCCATAATGCACGCAATACCGTATAAGACGCATCGTATTCTTTCTGCCAAACTTGATTTAGATTTTTATCATACACCTTAACATCTATAGCAGCATTTCCCCATTGGAATGAAGGAAATATTCCTAAAGTCACTATGGAAAACAGCGTACTAAATAAATGAGGGAAAGTTACGGCAAAGCTCATATCCTCGAACGCCGGACTTAAAGCACCGACTACAATATAATCCGCGTCTAGATTTCTAAGATAAGGAGTATAAGAATCCTTTCCATCCTCAGTCTTCTTGCCGTCTTTTACCGGCTCAATTACGTGGATCAACTCTTCGGTCCCGGACTTTTTAACGATAGAAAGATAATCCGAAACGAATTTTAGCACTTTCTCTTTAGGGACGTCTTTGCGTAATCCATTACTTTTTAAAGCATGAGCAGGTTGAGCAACAGTTTCCGATAAAGGGAGACGTTTAGTTTTGTCTAAAACTGCCGTATATGTAGTCGTTCTTCCGGAGACTCCTGAAACATAACTACGGAACGGAACAAAACCTACGTAGGCTATCTTAACGTTCTTTTTCAAAGTTACAGGAACAGTTACACTTTCATCCGGATATTTTACGAAATAATGCGCGTTACACGCCAATACCCCAAACAGGATAATCACCAATATCAGAATTTTTTTATATTTGATCATCTACAAACCTCGAACGACCCATACATGATATTTATAGAATATGTAAAAGGAAAAATTACGTTAAGAGAAGGGTAAAATAAAAAAATCCCCCAACGAACCTTTATTCGGAGGGGGTTTTGTGAATTTTGAAACGGATAAAAGAACGTTTTTCTTTTACTTTTTCAGCTCAGGTGCCAGATCTGCCAGAGGAACCTTATCTTTTGGAAGGTTTCTGTAGATATCATATTCGAATCCGTCAGCAGATCTTCCTTTTGAATCAGGTCCTGCATTAGGATCATTTTTATGATTATATCTGTCTCTGTCCTCTCTGTCTAAGAAAGGTTTATAATCGGAACGATATCCCCATTTGAAAACGGAATCGTCAGGATTTTGAGCGACTACCAAACAAACCGGGTCGACCCAACCTTCGTTTTTCTCAGTTTTGATACGAACCAATTTTTTCGCGATATAGTAATGGTTTCTGTAATCATAAACTTTTACTACAGTTCCGACAGGAAGGAATTCCACAGGAACAGGATTAGATTGGTCGTCGGAAAGAATTCCAACCTTAGGATCTAATTTACCTTTTTCTAATGTAGGGCAGTTAATATTCCCTACGATTTGAGCGGTATTGGAGCAAGCTCCCAAAGCGAGAGCTGCAATTCCGAGGATCGTAATATTTAATGCTAATTTTTTCATGATCCTTTTCCTTATTGGTGATGGTGTAAAGCTTCTTCCAATCTCGGATCTCCCACCGGGATCAAAGGAGCTTTTTCCAATCTTTTCAGAACTACCAGACCGAATAAGCCGATCACTCCTACTACGGATCCAAGAGATACTAGGTATCCTCCAAAGGAGAAGTCCACGAAATTAGCAGGATATACCAGCCAGAAAATTTCAGTAGCTTGTGTAAAGATGACCCAAAGAGCGACTTTTACTAAGAAGTCGATGTCTCTTTTGTTCGGACGGTTTAAGAGAAGTAAAAAAGGAACCGCAAACTTAATAGCAGGCAATGCTAAAGTAAGATATTCCCAACCGCCGGTCAGCCTTTGCTCATAGAAGAAAGTTTCTTCCGGAATAGCAGCGTACCAGATCAACATGAACTGAGAGAAACCAACATAAGCCCAGAATACTGTGAAACCGAGTAAGAATTTTCCTAAGTCATGGATATGGTTTTCATTTACCAGGTTTCCTAAAAATCCCTTCTTCTTCAGGTAATACGCCATGATTATGAAAGAAGAAAGTCCTGCCTGATAAGCACCTGCAAAGCAGTAAACTCCGAACATGGTGGAGAACCAGTGTGGAGTAAGAGACATTACCAACATGATGGAAACTAAAGAGAATGAAAGTGCGAAGAATATAATATATCCTCCGGCTAACTTTGCGCTGAACTGAGTATGTTTAACGTCTTTGTCGCTATCCTGAGTTACGGATCTTTTATAGAAAAGATATCCGAATGCAGACCAAGCTGCTCCTAAAACAACCACCATCCCGGAGAAAAATCCGATGTTTAAGAGTGGTTTTTTATGCTTAAGAAGTTTATCAGCTTCTACCGCCTCTGCGTGAGTCCACTCATATAGATCATGAGCTCCCACGATCAGTACGAGTAGAAGGACCGCTGCAACAGGGACGAATAGCCCATAAGTTTCGGAAATTCTGCGAAGAGT
Organism: Leptospira selangorensis; assembly: GCF_004769405.1. Taxonomy (NCBI): domain Bacteria; kingdom Pseudomonadati; phylum Spirochaetota; class Leptospiria; order Leptospirales; family Leptospiraceae; genus Leptospira; species Leptospira selangorensis. Next base: position 373,098 of record NZ_RQES01000016.1, on the reverse strand, counting down.
TACCGGCCAATGAGCACCAGTGATATGTGCCAAAGAGGTGAAGAAGATCCCTGCTAGTGTAATTCCCAAAATGAAGAATACACCGACTAAGTATGCGGACCAAGCCGGGTTAGAATGACCACCTTCATGACGAAGTTCAGGATGTCCAAGACCGAAAGCCGCAAGACCAATACTTGCCAGACCTACTAGAATCATTCCTACCAGAGCGTTTCTGGTTTTGGAATCCAACTTAAAGTTGATTAAGTTTTGTTCTACTTTAACTTCCATTATTTACCAGCCGTTCTGTTGTCGTATTCTTGTAATTTACGAACATATAATATGATTTTCCAACGATCTTCGGAAGGAACTTGAGAAGCATAACTTTTCATAGCTCCTTTTCCTTCGGTGATGATATGATAGATCTGTCCGTCGGAGTAAGCTTTAGCGCTTGCAGATGTTAATGCAGCCATCGGGCTTCCGTCAGACTGAGCCATATTCAAACGTGGAGCAGGACCTACTACGGTTCCGTTTCCTTGTCCTCTAACACCGTGACAAGGGCTACAATACGTTTGGTATTTGATCTCCCCTTTTTGAAGAGTAGCCAGATCTCCTTTGATAGGATTCGCAAGTCCCTTATTTGGAAGAGCATCTAGAGATTGTGTCCAACCTGCATACTCGTAAGGGAAATATCCTTGAGGAACCGCTCCAACCGGAGGAAGGCGTAAGGAAGTATTATTCGGAAAATTAGAGTCCGCTTCCTGAGCTTCTCTTGCTGGAGAGTCGGCCATATCCGGCATGTACTCCATAGGAGGAGTCTTAGACTCGCAGTTCCATAGAAGGACAGCTGCGAGAGAAAGAGCAAAAATTCTTTGCAGTGAAATCATCAAAATTCTCCTATTTCACCGTCTCGACATGTTTAGAGCCGAGGCCTTTGATAAAGTCGGTCACTGAACCTTCTGAATAATTCGCGGAATTGGAAGGGATCCAAAGTGCGAATTTGTCGGTAGTGATGTCCGGATGTAAAACCTTACGACCGGTTCTTGGAAGTTTAGCCAGGAAGAACAAAGCTGCAGCTGTAGAAAGTCCAGCCATGAACACTGTAAACTCGAATGTGATCGGAATATACGCGAACCAAGCGTTGAAACTTTTTCCGGAGATATTGATCGGCCAATCGTATTTATGAGTTAAATACTGCATTCCAAAGCCGACAGTGCATCCGAAAATTCCCATGAAGAAGGTTACCCAAGGAAGTCCGGAACGCGGAAGACCCATCGCGTCATCCAATCCGTGAACAGGATAAGGAGTAAAACAATCGAAGTTGGTGTAACCCTTCTCCTTTGTTTTTTGAGCCGCGTCTATGATCTGAGCAGGAGTATCGAATAATCCGAAAACTCCGTGTTCTGTTTCTTCGAAAGTATGAAACTGTTCTTTCTTAGGAGTATACATTAATGATGACCTCCATCTTTATGAGGCATTACTGTTTTCACTTCAGCAATCGCGATTACTGGAAGTAATCTACAGAAGAGAAGGAACATAGTGAAGAAGATACCGAAAGTTCCGAGTAACATCATGAAGTCGTAAACTGTTGGGATGTATTTGTCCCAGCTGGAAGGTAGGAAGTCCGCGTGTAATGTCATTACGATCACGAAACGTTCGAACCACATACCGATGTTTACGATGATGGAAACGATGAACATCACAGGGATGCTGTTTCTAAGTTTTTTAGACCAGAATACCTGAGGAGCAAACACGTTACAGCTGAACATGATGAAATATGCCCATCCGTAAGGTCCGAATGCTCTGTTAACGAAGGTAAATCCTTCGTATTCGTTTCCTGAATACCAAGCCATGAAGAACTCAGTGGAGTAAGCAAGACCAACGATCAAACCTGTAACCATGATCACCTTGTTCATGTTTTCCAAGTGTTTCATGGTAATATAATCTTTCAGTTGGAAGACTTCCCTTGCGATTACCATTAGAGTAACCACCATCGCAAATCCGGAGAAAATCGCACCGGCAACGAAATAAGGAGGGAAGATCGTAGTGTGCCATCCAGGAACGATGGAAACCGCGAAGTCGAAGGATACGATCGTGTGCACCGAAAGAACCAGAGGTGTAGACAATGCAGCGAGGATCATCGCAACAGTCTCTAAGTGAGACCATGCTTTGTTAGATCCAACCCATCCGAAGGAAAGAATATCATAAACTTTTCTACGAATAGGAGTAGTAGCCCTGTCTCTCACAGCCGCGATATCCGGGATCAAACCGATATACCAGAAAACAAGTGAGATACTCAAGTAAGTGGAAACCGCGAAAGTATCCCAGATCAGAGGAGATCTGAAGTTCACCCAAAGAGGTCCTCTTTCATTCGGATAAGGGAATAACCAGAATCCCATCCAAGGACGTCCGATGTGGATGATCAAAGTGGATGCAGCAGTTAATACCGCGAAGATGGTCATCGCTTCTGCAGCACGGTTAATACCGGTTCTCCACTCTTGACGGAACAGATAAAGAACCGCAGAGATCAGAGTCCCTGCGTGACCGATACCGATCCAGAATACGAAGTTTACGATAAAGAATCCCCAACCTACAGGATTGTTAATCCCGAGGATATAAAGACCTTCGTATACCAAGTATCCGATGATACCTAAATCGATTACGGTAATGGTAAGAGCCAGAATGAAAGCCTTCCACCACAGAGAAGTGGGGAAAGCTTCGACCGGCTTGAGGATATCCTCGGTAACGTCACGGACGGACTTGCCGCCAGTGACTAAGGGTTGGATATCCAGGGCTTCTTTGATTGCGTTAGGTATAGACATAGCGCTTTAATTACTCCGGATTAAGCTCTTACCCTGGTCAGATATGCGACCTGGGGACCGACATTTAAATACTCGAGAACTCGGAAAGATCTAGGGTCCGCACTAAGTTTGGAAACCTTAGAAGTTTTATCGTTGGTGTTACCGAAGCTGATCGCGTCTGCCGCACAGCTTTGTTCACAAGCACAACGAACTTCTCCGTCTTTAAGAGTTCTGCCTTCGTTCTTGGCTTGGATTTTAGCCTCTGCGATTTTGTGAGCGCAGAAGTTACATTTTTCCATAACCCCTCTACCACGAACCGTAACTTCAGGATTGAGTCCGAGATATCTCGGAGTTCTGGATCCTTTTTCGGCTCCGGTATCGTTATACCAGTGTTGAGCCCAGTTATAACGGCGAACTTTGTAAGGACAGTTGTTAGAGCAGTAACGAGTTCCAACACAACGGTTATAAACCATGTCGTTGATCCCTTCGGAGCTATGAACAGTTGCCATAACAGGACAAACAGTCTCACAAGGAGCGTTATCACATTGTTGGCACATCATAGGCTGGTGAGCGATCTGTAGATCTTCCGGTTTTTCAGGATCACCGATATAGTAACGGTCGATACGAAGCCAATGCATCTCGCGACCCACTCTAACTTCGTCTCTTCCTACTACCGGAATATTGTTCTCTACTTGGCAAGCGATGACGCAAGAACCGCAACCGGTGCAAGCAGTCAGGTCGATTGCCATACCCCATTTATAACCAGGGTATTCATGAACCGGGTTTGCTCCGGCTGCGTAGACCATCTTACCGTCTTTTTTGATTTTAGGAATTTCGGATTCTTTCACTCCGGAAGCTGGATTCTTTTTCCATTCTTCCAAAGAAGTAGATTGTACCAAAGGACGATCTTCGTATCCGAAACCTGGTGATAATACGTGGTGATGTTGGGTGCAAGCAAGCTTGTAAGTTTTTCCGGTCTTCTCGAGAGATATTACGGAAATCCCGGAGAACACTCCGTCTTCTGCCAGAACATACGCGTTCTTACCGACTTCGTTACCTACTTTACCGGCTGCAGTTCTACCGTAACCGACCGCGATCCCGATCGTATCCTTATGCACACCAGGCTGAACCTGAGCAGGAAGTTCGATGGAACCTTTTGTAGTTTTTACGGAAACAACATCGTTGGATTGGATACCTTTCTCTTTTGCAAGAACCGGAGAAATAACAACATAGTTGTCCCAAGTAACTTTAGTTACAGGATCCGGAAGTTCTTGTAGAAGAGAGTTATTCGCCGCTCTACCATCTCCGATGGAGCTTGTCTCATAAAGAGCCAAACGGATTCCAGCCGGATAACCTGCAGGCTTTTTCAAGGCTGCTTTGTTAAAGCCACGAGTAGCGCTTGCAGTTTTTCTGCGGTCTTTAGCTCTTACAGTAGTTCCAACTCTGAGAAGATCTTCCCATTTCTGTTTGGAACCTAACTTTTTAGTCCAAGAGTTCTTTACGTATTCGTAAAATAGTTTTTCTCCGCTAAGAGATCCGCCCGCGAAAGCGATCAAACTGTCCTCGAAAGAACGAGTGTTGAATAAAGGACGGATCGCAGGTTGTTGGATAGAGAATATTCCCTTAGTTCCTTCTGAATCTCCCCAAGACTCTAAGAAATGAGTAGTGGAAGCCAGATAGTTGGAAGCAAGTGCGGTCTCATCCGCTCTGTCTGCAAGACTTACGGTTAAAGCAGCTCTATGAAGAAGGTCCTTCCAAGAATCGCCAGCTTGGTAAACCAAGTTGGTATCATAGAGGAATAGAACTCCTACTTTAGTTTGTTTTAATGCTTCAGTAAGTTTGTTTAAGTTACCGGAATAATCCGCTAAACCTTCTTTTTTAGGAGAAGCGTAATCAACAGTCTTACCGTCGTTGTCTAAGTTAGAGTTTAAGAAGTTCACAAGGATCTGAAGATCCACAGCCTCTTTGGTAGAAGCAGAAAGACCACCCGCAACCACGAGAGATCTACCTTTGTTTGACCAAAGAGCTTTTGCCGTTTTACGGATACCTTCTGCACTAACTCCAAGATCGCTAGCGAGACTTTCTACAGTAGAAGTCCCGGTAATATCTTTAGTGTTCGCTCCTAATTCTCCCAAGCCTGCAGCAATTGCAAGAGCCAGTTTGGACTGGTCACCAGGACGAATTGGAAGTCTAAGGTCCGCATTAGATCCAGACATAGTAGGAATGGATTCAGCAGCGATGAAGTAGTTAAGATCTTTTGCTCCATCTCTTAGGTTTCTGCGTTTTGCAAAATCCTTTTGGTGTTCTTCAGGAGACAACCATCCACCCATAAAATCGCAATCGATGGACAGGATAGTGTTCGCCAATTCGAAATTATAGTTAGGAACAAGTGCCTTTCCGTAAGAAGCAGCCTGAGCTTTAGAAATCGCATCTTCCGGAGAAGTGATAGAGATCTCTAAATGTTGTCCCCCACCTACTGCTTTTAAGAAGTCAGCGATAATCGCTTTGGTAGAAGGAGAATCAAGAGGTCTTGTTACGATTACAGTGTTACCTTTGTTCTTAGAAAGAGCTTCCTGGACTTTAGAATCCAAAGCGGCCCATTGGATATTCTCCACTTTTCCGCCGGAAATTGCGGCCGGACCTTGTGCTCTGTCTGGATCATATAGATCAAAAATAGCAGCTTGTCCGGAAGCACCAAGAGCACCTTGAGATACAGGGTGATCTTCGTTTCCTTCTAATTTTAGAGGACGTCCGTCTTTAGATCTTACTAAGTAACCGGTTCCGTTGAATGCGGTAGCGTAGTAGTATGCTTGTCCGTGTTTTACGAAATCGAAAGTACCTTCGTCAGTTTTCAGATCCACATAAGGAACGATTTTTTCGACAGGCTTGCGTACACAATTTAAGGAAGTCATTGCGACCCCCGCACCCATCAATTTAAGGAAGGTCTTACGATCGAACTCTCCTGACTTAATCCTTGCGATAACTGGATCCGGAGAAGTGAAAAATTCAGCGCGCGCTAGATCCTTCGTTTCCTTTTCGTTATCTTTCAGTTCAAGAGAGAGCCAGTGAGCTTTCTTTTCTTTCTGGAAATTCTTTTTATCCATCTGTTATGCTATCTCCTGATTATCTGTGGCAGGTGGAACAGTCGGTAGGAGCGTTATTCTCCCGGTGGCAGTTGATACAGTATCCCATGTTAAGGGATGCTACCTGCTTGACCTTGACCATTTCAGCTACATTGCCGTGGCATTGTGAACAATCCACGCCTCTTGAGATATGGCGAGAGTGATTGAACTGAACATGATCCGGAAGATCATGGATTTTCACCCACTCGATCGGTTTCTTGTTCGTGTAACTTTCGCTCAAAAATTTTATATCTGGGCTGTTCTTTGCAACAAGCGAGTGACAGTTCATACAAGTTGAAGTATTCGGAACCGTTGCGTGCGCGCTTGTTTCTACACCAGTGTGACAATAACGACAGTCTATCTTATTATCACCTGCGTGAATCTTGTGGTTAAAAGGTATAGGCTGATCCGGAGAGTAGCCTACATATTTGGAGGGAGAAAAAATCAGGTAAGCCACTGCTGCAATAGCAATAAGCGGAACCGAAAGTTTCAAAGCTTTCTTATTCATTCGTGAGAAGTCCCGTGGGTTCCAAAATAAGGTTTGGGAACAAGGATTTTGGCTTAGGTTAAAATTGCAAGTAAACGCGTAAAAACGCGATTGGTTTGGCGATTTCTTGCATTTTTATCTGAGACTTAGTATCAATTAAATTGATACTATTTATACTTAGTACAGTCTATTTTAGAAGATAAAAGATCTCGAATACAAAACCTAAGTTTATGATAGATATGATTAGAACGATCGTTCTTAATAATAAGAAAATTCCTGGATTTTACTTTCTAATATCACTAAAATATGAATTCAAAAATCTAATTTGGAAAGAATGATGCACCGCGCACTGATCCTATTTCTGGGAATTCCCTTCGCTTTCCTAATAACAATCTCCACTATCGCGAAAGGTCCTATAAAAAAACTCAAAGTAACAAGCTTCAATTCGTACTTTTTATACGATGAGATTGGAGATTCATATAAATTCCCTAAAGATAGAAAACATAGAACGGAAGAAGATTTTGCTAAGATCAAAAAATTAATCCTATCAAATCATCCGGACATAATCGGATTCCAAGAAATAGAAAATGAAACCGCACTTCATCATATTATAATAAATGAATATGATTGCAAGGCGACGGTAACTCCAGGTTATTCCCAGGAATTAGGGATTTGTTGGAAAAAGGAACTAGGTAAACCTGTTATTAGTGAATTGGAACAACTGTCCATTCGCCCTGGCCTCAGAAAAGGATTACTTGCAGAATTTATATTCGATGGTAAGAAAGTTTCGGTCCTGGTAGTTCATTTAAAGGCAGGCCATTCTCCTAAAGATAAAAAGGAAAGGAAAGAGCAGATACTTACACTGAAAGATATCCTCCCCTCTTTGGGCAAGTTTGTTCTATTAGGAGATTTTAATGAGGTTTTGGAAAGAAGAGTGGATCTTTTGAAAATCCTACAAAGAAATTTAAAACTTAAAGTAGCGAACTATAAACAAAAATCAGATTGTTGGCAACATCATGATGGCTTTATAGATTATCTGATCACAAATATGGATTGGCAAGAGGGAAGTTTTGTCCAAACCAAATTTGAATCCGATGATGGCAATTTTGACGGGAACCCAAGTGCAGAAAAAGGTCTTTCAGATCATTGCCCTGTGAGTGCGGATTTGTTGCTGGAGAGGTGATCTAAATTAGTAGTGCGGACGCGAGGTGCATATGAGGTCACCTTTACTTTTACCAAAACAATCTTAAACCCAGAAGGTTATATTCCTTTAAATACCTATCTTTCGTAATTAACACAAAATCAAAATTTACGGCCTGCCAAATCAGAAAACGATCGAATGGATCCGTATGTTTCCCAGTCGGCAATTTAAAATAATTCGCAAATATCTCGGGAGAATCTCCTATAAATTCAAATCCAATTTCTCGAATTTTTCTAGGCAATTGTTCAGGCGTTATTCCCTGCAACTCCAACTTTTTCAAAGAAAATTTCAGAGAAATCTCCCATAAAGAAATACTACTAATAAAGATCCGATTCTTTTGGTTTAGGATTTCCGATTCCACTCTATAAGATAGATTCTCCGGCTGAAATAAAACCCATAAGATCGCATGAGTATCTAATAGATAATTCACAGATTCAGAAATTCCTCTTCTGTCATTTTGAAATCATCGGATATCTTAAATGATGCTTTTCCTTTTAAGATCCCCAGTATTCTTTTTTTAGGTTTTCCGACTTTATTAGTTGGAATTCGGTTTTTCACAGAAGGATCTTGTTCAAACCCTTCCAAAGGAAATCGATATTTGAGTTCTATGTCTGTTATTTTCATGACCCAAGGATATTTACAAAAATTTAATGCGTCAACCAGAATGTCTCCAAATCCCATCGACCCCACGGAATATGCATTCCAAGTTCGTATTACCTATTAATTTGGTAGCTAACACGAACTCAATATATCTTATCTTCGCGGGGATCAAAGTTCTCGTTTTAAAACTTCTATATCCGAATTCAATTCTTGGATAGAAGACTTCATCTTTCCGTTATAAATTCCTCGCAATCTAAGTTGAGAATCTAAAAGATAAACATGATCCGAGTGAAGAAAATCATTTTCAGTGAGTTTTTTCTTAGCGTCTTCTTTCGGGATCGCGGTGTCCGCATTGAAGGAATCTCTTGCCAAAGTATAAATTTCCTTTTGGTTCCCGGTGAGAAGTTTCCATTTTTCATAACGGATCTTTCGTTTAGATCCATATTCTTTTAGGACCTGAGGAGAATCCAGATCAGGCGTAGCGGAGAAGGACAAAATTTGGATATTAGGATCAGCCTCGAATTCTTTCTGCACCAAACTCAAATTGTTTGTGATAGTTGGGCAAATCCCCGCACATTTAGTGAAGAAGAAGGAGACTACAGTAATTTTTCCCTTACAGAAATCTTCTGAAACATTTCGATTTTCCTGATCCTTCATTATGAATTTGGAAATTTCTCGCGGCTTCGAAGAATTTTTATTCTCCCAAACAGGCTGTAGATCTTTTCCGTAATACAAAGGAAGTTTATCTTTTTCGGGTAAGGAAATGTCTGTGATCTCTTCCGAATATTCTTCTTTTGGATCTTTCGCACAAGAAGCGAAAAGAGAACTAAGAACTAAAACGCAGAATAAAATTTTAGAATAAGATCGTATTTCCATCTTCATTTCCTCGGATTTGGCTGCATAATTTTCCGCCGGTCATTCCATACGCTCTTCCCTGAAAGATCACAAAATTCATATAGATCTGTCCGTTCTCTCTCCACATCTTCTTCCCGATCACTTTTCCATGATCGAATTTTGCATAAGAGTATAATGAACCTGAATTTCTCCATTCCCATTGGGATCCATGGAACTGACCTTCTAAGTATTCGTTGTGAAAACGTTTTTTACCGTCGGGAAACCAACCTAGATGAGTTCCTATCTTCTTCCCTGCAGAAAACTCTCTTTCTGCTAAAACCTGGCCATTAGAATGTACATCTTTTTCAATTCCGTCAGGTAGACCGTTCTTGTAAGAAGTCACGCGGACTATTCCCAATTCTTCCGTCTTTGACTCCAAAAGTCCGTGGAACTTTTCTCCTCTATAAAAAACGATCCTTCCATTTCGAGTAATAGAAGGATCTGTGCTTGCGACCCGAGCAGGATCGCAGGCAACTAGAAGAAAACAAATCGCGAATAAATAGAACTTCAATCCGACCTCTATTAGTCCACGGAACCCGGAGTTCCTTTGAAGTAACTTCCAATAATATATCCATTATAGCCGGTATTATGTTCTACATGATAACAATAAGTTCCGTCCGGGAATTGAGTAGGAGTACAAGAAGTTGTATGTGTAGTAGAATCTAATGTAGGATAAGAACCTGATTGGCTTTTCTTTCCATAAATTGGGAAACCGTCTAACATAAGTCCTACCAAATTAGCATCATCATTCGTTATCTTATAAGGTTCCGTATGATAATGATATTTTCCGGTATTCTGAGGGTGGCCTTGGGATGGATCCATTGTGTAATATTCAGTTGAAAAAGAATCTCCAGGAGCCGCTTGGTTATTAAAGATTACAACGCCCAATGTTGAAATTCCAACAGAATCAGTTCCTGCATTGGATTGGGTACAATCCGTAACGGTTGGAGTGGTTGGGATAGTCATCGTGATACTCTGGGCAATAATATGATTTGGATTAGCAGTAAATCCTGAATCCATTACTTCTGTGTAACCACTATCTGCACCAGTATAGTAAGTACTCTTGTGAGGAGGCCTATCAGTAGTTGTGATCACATAATTAGAACCATCTACCGTTATTGTCACGCAATGAAAGTTGGTTTTCATCCAACAAGGAGCCTCTGCCGCAATACTAGTTAAACAAGTAGGGCCACCAAAACCGAGACTATCCGAAGCATTATTGATCGCACTTGGGCAAGATGCATTAGAGGTCAGAGTTGTAGGCATTGTAGTGGTGGTTTTAGGCGTACATTGAGAAGAAGACAACAAAACCGCAGCGGAAGAAAGATCAGTTCCTCCAGAGCTATCGCAATTCCAAACAAGAACAGCAATAGCAGTCAATAGAATAGATCGTAAAGGAAGCATAACTACTCCAAACTTATTAGTTTAGAATAATCTACGAAATCTTTCGGATGAATTCGACCGTCCCAATCGGCTCGAACCATATTTTTAGGATTTTAAACTGAACCTACTTTGGAAATTTCTTCCAGATACTGAGTCGGTGTCTTTCCTGTGACTTTTTTAAAAGAAGTGTTAAAAGTGGACTTGGAATTAAACCCATACTCAAGGGCCAATCTCAAAAAATTTGTACGTTCTTCTGAAATATTTTCCAAAGCTTGGATGATGTCTTTGATCCTGTACTCATTTACAAAATTATAGAAATTTGTTTCCAACGTTTCGCTTAATATTTGGGTGATATAGAATCTAGGAATATCCGTATTTTCGGAAAGTAGATCAATGGAGAATTCCGAATCTTTATAAGGTTTTTCAGACTCCATATAATTTCTGATCTTGGAAAGATATTCAGGGATCATATCTTCTCTCAGCCCTGACTTTTCATATTTTTTACGATCTTCTTCTACTTCCACTTCTTCCTGTGAGGTTTTTTCTTTAAATGCGTGTAGCTCTCTATGAGTGTAAACCACAGTTTGTCTTACACCGAACCAGCAGAAAAAAACGGAAAATGCCAATACCGCAGCTCCTCGAATTAAACGAGGCTCGTAGGTTTCAGGACGAAGATCCGTAAAAAGTAAACCTTCTAACAAAATATGAACGCCTGTGGATATAACGAAGAGCACCAAACTCCAATACATCCATCGTAAATCCTTAATACTGTCTATATTAGAGAAATGGTTTACTATATTTTTCCTATGATTGTTCAAAAGTAGAAATGTCCAGACAGAATACACCAACATAGAAGTAACGAGAAGTGCACCGTTCGGGTGAAATCCCCTGCTCGGTCTATGCCAATCATGTGGAGAAAATTCATCCTCGATTGGGGCAAAGAATAACTTAGTAAAAAGTATAAATTGCAGAACGACAAAAGGAATAAAATGCAGAAGGTCCGTTCTTCTAAAATCTCCACCTTCCGTTGTTAAATTTTGAATATAAAGTAATAATAATGGACCATATGTATAAGGGAAAAGAATGGTAAAGTCCAAGAACTCAGGACCCCATTCGAATCTATGGACTAATAAATGCCCCAGATGAGGAGCAGCTAAGAATATTATGAATACCGAATAAATAGAATCGAAAGAATATCTAGGTCTTTTAGTAAAAATCAGAAATGCGGAAAAAACGCAGATCGTAAATGAAATAATCGGGATCGCAGGAACCATGACTAAATTTGACCCGGAAAATCTCCCGGTTTGGTTCTCCATCTTCTATGTACCCAAAAATATTGTTCCGGATACAGTTTAACTTCTTCTTCTAATGCTTTGGTCCAAACTTCAGTATAATGACGGATTGCAGCTTCCCGATCGGAGAATGCGGATTTGTCTACGAAGCCAAGATCCTTAACTCGAACCATTACCTTTCCTTTTTCTCCGCATAAAACCGAATATAGTAACATTTTTGCGCCGGTTAAGTAGGCCATCAATGCAGGGCCTTGGTATGTGGAAGCTTTTCTATTGAAGAAATCCACAAAGATCCCAACCTTACCAGCATTCTGGTCGGAACCGAATCCTACCCAATAACCTTGTTTTAACATTTTAGTAACTTGGCTGGATTCTTCTGTGGAAACTAATTTGATCCCATTCTTACTTCTTAATTTATGAATGAGTCTATCGACATAAGGGTTTCGGACTTTTTTATAAATCCCTCCTCCCTTCATTCTAATCCCCATGAACTGTACAAGAATTTCCCAAGTACCAAAATGTCCCGAGATCAGAACAACCCCTACTCCATCTTGTATCGTTTTCTGCTCGATCGCTAAAGATTCCGCATCATAAACCAGATACTTATCCATCCATTTACGACTTAAACGAGGAGCGAACAAGGTACCTGCGAGAAGGTCACCTATATGAAGAAAACTTTTCCATACGAGTTCCTTCTTCTTTTCTTCAGAATAATCGGGAAACGCATAAGAAATATTATCATACGCGATCTTACGATGTTTTTTAGCGAGAGGATAAAGAAGGCGTACTAAAAATCTTCCGTAAATTAAACAGGCTCTATAAGGAAGAATTCTGAACGGTAGATAAAATAAGTATAAAAAGATATAGGGAATAATATAGCGAACCAAGGTAGATCCAATTCTTGTTTTTCGAACATAAGGACTCGGTCCTTGTTCCTTGACAAGCAAAAGAAGACCTATGTATAAATGCGCTTCAGCCCAAATAGAGGCAAAACGAACATCAGTTCATCTGGTATAATATTTCGAACAAGATCTGTGTTCCCAATTTCAGATTTTCTACACTAATACTTTCATTCTTAGCATGAAGCATAGTAAGTTCTTTTTCGTTCAGGAGAACAGGGATCAAACCATAACATTCCATACCGATCTGACGAAAGTATGCATTATCCGTTTTGCCCGGAGAAATAAAAGGAGCGGCAACACTCCCGGGAATTTTACGAGTCGCAACGGAAGCAATCGTTTGGAAAAGGATCGAATCCAATTTAGATTTATCAGAATTCACCGTGGATGCAGGTTCCACTTCTACTTCATATTTTTCCGCAATCCTTTGGATCTCTTTCAAATATTCCAATGGATCAAATCCGGGAAGAAGTCTTACATCTAATTTCGCTTCTGCTAAGGAAGAAAGTACATTATGACCTTTACCTTCCTCGGTTTTTAGACCGGAAACAGCTTTAGTATTTCGAGTGATCGCACTCAACTGCCTACTTGAACGGATCGGCCCGTACAATAATCTTCTCAAGATCGGAATATTTGAATTTTTTAATATGAATGAATTCGGAAAACGGCTGATCGTTCCCAGTTGATAGAAAAATCCCTGGGTTTCCTCGGAGATACGGATATCCGTATCATATTCCAAAACTTCAGTTAAAAATTTTAAAAGCCTGAGGCTAGGATAATTTTGGCTAGGAGTGCTACCATGTCCTTGGTCTCCTTTTGCTCTTACGTTCAACCAAAGATTCCCTTTTTCCGCATATTGTATATTGAAGATGGTACTTCCGGGAATGGCAACATCCTTAGTGCCGAAACTTCCCTCGTTCAGCATGTATCCGTAACCTTTGAATAATTCAGGATGTACTTTTAGTAAAAATCTGGCTCCTCTTTCGCTTCCGGATTCTTCATCCGCCATACTTAAGAACATTATTTTTCTTTTAAGTGGGACCGCGGATCTTTTCAGCTCCAAAAAAGAAATGATCTGCATTGCAATGAGGCCCTTACAATCCAAGGTACCTCTTCCATGAATTCTACCTTCTTTAATTGTTCCTGCAAATGGATCTTCTGCCCATTCTTTTGGATCCGCTTCCACCACATCCAAATGGTTTCCAAGAATTAGGCCTTTTTCGGAACTCGGAACATTCGGTTCTAACTCTGCAATCAGATTCACTCTATCCGGAAACCCAGGCTCGGAGATCAGTTTAGTCTTGATGCCTTCTTTTTCGAAAATGGATCTGATATATTCTGCTACTTGTTTTTCGTTGCCTCGAACTGATTTGATCCGGATCAGATCAGTCAGGATTTTAACGGCTTCTGCTTCTCTTTTATCCCAAGAAAGGATATGATTTTCTTCTTTAAGAGGAGTGTTTTTAATGGGAGAAGTAACACATTGAAAGAAGAATAAAACAGAACAAAGGAACAGAAAAGAGCGAGAAACAAACATTCGCCATTTATAAAGTATAAGCGAGGAATCGTCCAGAAATTTAGAGGATAGAGGGAAAAGTAGCCCCAGGAGGACCCTGGGACCAAAACCAAACCAGGCTCATAACAAAGCCTACTTAAGAATTCGGTGGATTTGTAAAATTTCCCTTATACTTTTTTTCTCAAAATTAGAAAAAAATAATTATTTAGAATTCGAAGTCGCGGTCTCTTTTCCCGGCTTAAACCGGATCTTCCCTAAATACACCTTGGTAGTCAAAGAATCTCGTTTAGATTTTAAGAAAAAACCGAACTCAGGCGTTGCCACCTTATAACTTTCATACTCTGCAAAAATATCCAGATCCACTCGATTCGCGGTAAACTCGTCAAAATGAGGCAGATACTTTTCGGAGATGAGTATCATTCTTTCTCCATCCTTCTGCAGAGCTTCAAAAAGAACTTCAGGATCGAATAATGTTCTAGTGATACGTCTGGAATAAAAAGCGTAAGATCTTTTAGAAGCGGGAACACCGAACATCAAAAACTTTTCTTTTCCTGGTTCTGCTTCTTGGATAATCTCCCCTACTTCTTTAGATGGTTGGTAAGAAATAAGTAATGGATACGCATACAAACTTACCAAAGTAAAGAAGAAGGATACGGATACAATCAAGGTCCCAAGCACAGCGTTCATTTTGAAATATAATAGAACGATTGCTGCAATTCCTAGATAAATCCCTACCCAAACATAATAGGAAACAGAAACATCCATAACTAAGATCGGAAATAAGATCCCGGCAAATACGAATCCTAAACTAGTCAGATAAACTAAAATTTTACCGACAAAAGAAAGAGATCCTTCCGGATTTTCGATCAGTTTAAGTAAAAATCCGGAACCAACAATCGCCCCCGCAGGAAGACACCAGTAAATATACTGAGGCAATTGGTATTTGGAAAAACTGATCAAAAATAAAAATAAGAATAACCAAAATGCAGGAACAAAATCTCGATCCTTCCATTCATTTTTTCGAATATCCCCGATCAGACTTTTGCCTTTTTCTTTTACGAATCCGACCAAATTCGATACTATCCAAGCCAGGAAAGGTAATATGAATATTCCGAATGCCCAAGAGAAGTTGGAATAAAAGAATAGAGGATTGAATTTTTGGTCGTACATCTTGACGTAAAAACGACCGAAGGATTGTACCCAAAGGAAAAAATAAGGTCCGTAAGTATTAAATTCCAGGTATAAGGGAATGGACCATAAGAATGGAGGAAGTAATGCTAAAATTCCTCCGGGAAAAAGTTTCATTCCTAAAAGTCTTTTCCAGTCCCTTCTAAAAAGAATATCTCCACCAATTCCGATCCCTGGGATCACAACTGCGATCGGCCCTTTTGTTATAAAGCCAAGTCCCATAGCGAGATACATCGCGTAATAATAAGCAGGATTTTTTTTGGTTCCCAAATAATAAAATGCGAACACCAAAATTATATAAGGAGTTACGTATACGTCTATCTTAGGATCTACCACCATCGCATACAAACCCGGAGACAACGCGTATAAGAATACGGAGATCCAGGCACGTTTACTATTTCCTGAATATAATTTGGTGATAGTAAATACTCCCCAAAGAGAGAGAAGTGTCATCAGGATTGCCGGTAAACGGAATGCGTAATTATTCTGACCGAAAAGTGTAAAAGAAGAGCTGATCTTCCAGAAAGTTAGGATCGGTTTGTCCAGATACCTTCTTCCATTATCTCTGATAAAAAGCCAATTACCGCTATCCGTCATTTCTCTGCCGATCTCGGCGTATTGGGAAGAATCAATATCGATCACATCCAAAGGAGATGTCAGAAATAAAGGCAGAATTGCCACTGCTAAAAGAAACCAAATAGAATATTTCACAAAAGGAACGTTTTTCCCATCCTGAACGAAATTCATATTTTTATAATACTCCAAACTTAATAAAAAAACGAAGGATCAATCCATGAGCCCGGATTCCATGAGGCAACGTGTAAATCCGGTACATGTTTTTTCAGACTCATAACAAGGCATTGCGTATCCTTGTTCTCTCAAACATCCGGATTCACATTCAATCTGCATGAAACTTTTTTGGGAAGCTTCCATGGGTCCCTTGGATTGGAATTGTTTCTCCACGCAAGAGGTGAAAAATCCGCAGATCTCTTGGCATTTTTGTTGGTAGGGATCTTTACAATCGGTGATCCCGATCATAATAAAAGAAAATAAGAATAAGGTCGAAAAAAGGGACAGCCTCATTCCAGCTAGGTTATTCGATACGGATCTAAGGTCAACTTTTTGCGGCGAGCATTCCGCATGCCCCGTTGATGTCTTTTCCAGGGGACCTTCTGTTTAAGATAGGAACTCCAGCAGGTTCCAGATGTCGCAAAAACTCGTCTATCTCCTGATCTGTAGGCCTTCTCCAGCCGAAGAACTCAGTATTTAAAGGGATTACGTTTATTTTACAATCCAGTCTTCTTGCGATCCTCACTAATTTTTTAGCGTCTTCGGCACTCATGTTCACACCAGGGATCATCACATATTCGAATGTGATTCTACGTTTTAGAACTTTCGTATATTCTAAGGCGGCATCCAAAAGTTCAGGAAGTGCAAACTTCTCCTCTATATCCATGATCTCTTTTCTTCCGTTCGGATCAGGATGATTGAGAGAAATTGCAAGATTATAAGGCTCTTTATTTTCTATAAATCTGCGGATACCGTTCACTACTCCTGAAGTGGAGATCGTAATTCTTTTAGCGCCCATTCCCAAAGCTTCTTCATCATGAAGAAGTTCCGCCGCACGCATTACATTAAAGTAATTATGCATAGGCTCGCCCATTCCCATAAACACTATGTTTGTGGCTCTATCACCTACGATCTTTTCCACCTGCAGGATCTGGTCTATGATCTCACCAGCTTTTAGATTCCCCATATAAGGAAGTTTAGCAGTGGCGCAAAATTTACAATTTAAGGTACAACCTATTTGAGAAGAAATACAGATCGTTTTTCTTCCGCCGTCTCCGGAAGGGATCCAAACAGATTCGAATTCTTTTCCACTTCCAGGAACAGATTCGAACGTGAATTTCTGGGTTCCATCCACTGATTTTAAATGTTTAGCGACACTGATGGAGGAGAAACTAAACTTCTCCTTTAGTTTTTCCCTTAAATCCTTACCGATTGTAGAAAATTCTTCCCAGGACTCGTAACGGTTCGCGTATAATCCATTATAAATTTGTTTAGCTCTAAACGGTTTTTCACCTAATTCTGAAATGATCCGGGTGAGTTCCTCCAAGGTATGACCCTTGACCGGAATTTTTCCGGAGTTATTCTCTTTGATCTCGGAATCGGAAAGGGTTTCGTTCACTTGCAAAAATCCTTATATTGTTTTTCTGCGTTTTCATATCCTAGATCCCAGGATTTTTTATAATCTTTGCAAGATTCTGCCTTTCTTTTTAAGGCAGCATACCCTAATCCGCGATTAAAATACGAGATCGAATCTTCCGGTAAGATCTTCAAAACTTTGGAATAAGAATCCACACTATCCTTATATTTTCCGGACGCATAATACGCAAATCCCAGGGCAAAGATCGCTCTAGGATATTCAGGCTCCAGTTGTACCGCTTTTTTAGCGTCAGCCAAAGATTCTTTCGCTTTTTCTAATATACCTAGTTGGATCGATCTTTCCGCAAATGCATATGACTTTATCAGACCGGAATTGATGGCCTTATTCATATCATTTAGACC
This sequence comes from Leptospira selangorensis, assembly GCF_004769405.1. Lineage (NCBI taxonomy): Bacteria > Pseudomonadati > Spirochaetota > Leptospiria > Leptospirales > Leptospiraceae > Leptospira > Leptospira selangorensis. The sequence continues at coordinate 355,171 of NZ_RQES01000016.1, read as the reverse complement.
TTCTTCTTTTCTTTCCAAACCGAAACGGCTCAAGCCCCGGTAGAACAATGCGTCCAAGTTTTTGGAATCCAAAGAATACGCCGAATCAAAATCCGTCTCGGACTCCGTGTATCTATTCAGATAATATTTACTTAAACCACGATTATAGAATGCGGAAGAATTTTTAGGATTTACCGCAAGATAACGATCATATTGGGAAATAGCATTATCGTATTCAGCTGCATTATAAGAATCTAAACCTTGTTGGAAAAGTTCCCCCAATTCTTGGTCAGTAAGACTTTCACTAGGAGTGCTACTAGGAGTATTACGGCTCTGTGATTCTTTTTCTAATTGGTCCAGAAAAGAACTGATAGTAGCAGTGATCCAAAAAAATACCGCGTTAGGAGTCTCGACTTTTACTTCCTGTTCTTCGGGTGTTGCCGTAGAACTTGTTTTTTCAGGTTCGTTAGAAGAAACTGTCTCCGGAGAAAAAATCTGAAACCCGGCCAGGACCAAACCAACTACCAGGAAAATACCCAATACTTTCTGCATATGATTTGTATGACCGGATTTTAGAAGGAATACCAGCTTTTTTCCGGTTAGGAAACGGAAGAATCCGAATGTTCGGAAATAACTTTCCCGTCTTCCAGGATCATTCTGATAAGTCTAGTCATCTCCACGGAATATTCCACGTTCAAGTGTTTAGTCACACCTTCACAGAAACCGTTGATGATCAGAAGTTTCGCATCGTCTTCCGAAAGTCCTCTGGATTGAAGATAGAATAATTGATCCTCATCGATACGAGAAACAGTCGCCTCGTAATTCAAGGTTCCATTCTGCCCGCTTACATCATTATAAGGATACGCATGTGACTGAGAACGATCATCCATCATGAGACCATCACATTTCACATGGCTATAAGCGTTAGAAGAACCTGTGGTGAATTTTACCAAACCTCTGTAAGAGTTGATCCCACCGTCTAAGGAAACACCTTTTGCAAGAATATTACTGCGAGTATTTTTACCTACGTGAATGATCCTTGCGCCAGTATCTTGGATCTGACCTGAACCGGCAAAAGCCAAGGATAGAATATCACCTGTAGAATTATCACCTTGTAATACGATACCAGGATACTTGATCGTATTTGCTCCAATATTCACATCCGTCCAAGTGATATGAGCTGCTTCATGGCAAAGACCGCGCTTTACGGTCCAGTTATACATATTCTTTTTCCAGTTTTGGATAGTAGTGTAGAATATTTTAGAATTCTTATGAGCGATCAGCTCTACCACTGCAGTATGGAAATTTGTGCCTTTGTCTTGCACGGAAGAACATCCTTCCGAATATTCCAATTCAGCTCCGTCTTCTGCGATCAAAAGAGTTCTTTCATATTGACCGGAAGAAGCAGCACTCACTTTAAAATAGGCCTGTAAAGGCATAGGAGTTTTGACACCTTTCGGAACGTAAGCGAAAGATCCTCCCGAAAATACCGCGGAGTTTAATGCGGAGAATTTATTGTCCCCGATAGAAACAACAGTCCCTATATATTTACGAACGATATCCGGATATTCGCGAATAGCAGTATCTATATCGCAGAAAATAATTCCTAGATCCGTAAGTTCCTTTTTAACGTTAGCGTAAACAGTCTCAGAATCTTCCATGGCTTCGATCCCGGCCAGGTATTTTCTTTCATGTTCAGGGATCCCAAGTCTTTCAAAACTTTTTAATACTTCAGGATCTACTTCGTCCCAGGATTTTTTCTTCTTATGATTTGCGCCTATATAATGTACGTACTCGTCTATATCCACTTTGAAGTTGGGAAAAAATCCCCAACCAGGCATAGGTTTACTTTCATAAACTTTAAATGCCTCTAGACGGAATTCAGTCAGCCAAGCAGGCTCATTTTTAATATGAGAGATGGACTCCACCACTTTGCGTGTAAGTCCTTTGGGAAAATTATCCGCACGATAATATCTATCTTCGTCGGAAATGATCTCAAGTGCTTGTGCCATAATATTTCTCTCCCATATCTTAGACTTTTATAAGGAAAGATGCAATCTTTTCCGAAAGTCTTGAGTGCGAGTTTTGCCCGAATGAGGGCTGTATAACAAGATTTTAAGGGGAAGGATGGGTGACCAGGAGAAATTAGAAAGGAGAATCCGGCCCTAGGACCGGATTTCCATTGGTATTGGATTAGTTTACCGCAGAGAAGTATTCTTTGGACTTTTCTGGATCCGCTTTCATGGTTTTCTTTCCTTCGTCCCAGTTTGCAGGGCAAACTTCGCCGTGTTTTTCAACGTATTGGAAAGCTTTTACCAAACGGATTGCTTCATCAATGTTTCTTCCTACAGGAAGATCGTTGATGGTAGACTGACGGATTACTCCAGCTGGATCGATGATGAAAGTTCCTCTCAAAGCCATTCCGCCTTCTAAAAGAACTCCGTAATCTCTTGCGATTGACTTGGTTATGTCAGCAACTAGAGGATACTTGATATCTCCTAATCCGCCTTGTTTACGAGGAGTATTCTTCCATGCAAGGTGAGTAAAAGCGCTGTCTACGGAAACTCCCAGAACTTCCGCTCCGATTTTTTTGAATTCGTCTAGTTTTGCATCATACTCGATGATTTCAGTAGGACATACGAAAGTGAAGTCGAGGGGCCAGAAGAATAGAACAACCCACTTTCCTTTATAGTCGGAAAGTTTGATTTCCTTGATTTGCTGGCCAATAACGGCTTCTGCTTTAAAGTCCGGTGCGAGTGAAGTAACTTGAGGCATTTTGCTCTCTCCTATTTAGAATCATTCTAAATTTAGACAGCCAGGATGGAAAGCAGTTTTTCTTTTTTAGGAAAGTTGGGGATTTTTTTCCAAAGAAACTTCTCTGCCAAATTTTCAGCCTTTAGCCATTAAGTATTTCTCCATGAACTCTGTGATATCCTTGATGTTCCGATTGATCATCTTCCTGAGTTCAGGAGGGATATTCTGGGATTTGATCACACGATAATAATTCAAAGCATTCTTCAACATTTTGCGGCGAGCGAATTCCTGAGCCTTGATCAGCATCGGTTTATACTTATAATATGAGTATTCCATAATACTGTAATTTTTGGAAAGTTTGAATGAGTGAGGTATCTTCCCGAAATCATAGGTTAAGGTTAAGAACGGAGCATCATCCACTTCCGGAGGTTTTAACTCCAGAATACCATGGATCATTTTAGGCTCGTCGTCCCCGCCTCCACTTGGACCTTCAGGACGATCTTGGTCTAAAGGTTCGAGACCCCCATCCAATACTTCAATTTCAGGAGCTTCTTCAGCGCTTGGAGAAGGAGCCGGTGCGGCACCGCTAGGAGCACCTGGTCCTGCAAGAGGAGGAATATCAGGTGTGAATTCTTCGTGTTTAGTTTCATCTACAGGATCAGGAAGATCTATTTTAGGTAATTCTACTGGACCTGGCGTGGGAGCAGCTTCTCCACTAGGAGACGGAGCAGGTGCCGCTTGTGGAGTTCCTTCAGGTTCTCCTCGGAGAACTTTATCTTCCGGATCCGGTAAACGGATCGGAACTAGATCGATCTGCGGAAGAACAGGTGGAGCATAACCTGGGATCTGATCTGAAAGCGGATATTCAGGTCTTGGCCAATCCTGAGGTAAAGGTTCTTCTAATGCTTGCTCTTCTCTTTCTTGGCGTTTTTCTTCCGCCTTCTTCTTTAGATAATCATCTCTCTCTTGGAAAAGATCTTCTTTTCTTCTATCGTCTTCTCCCCTTCTGTCTTTGCGAGAACCTTCTCCTCCTCTTCTTTCTCCTTGGGAACGACGATCTTCTCCTGTCCTCCTATCAACAAGAGGAAGGTCTTTAAATTTATCCCATTCGTCCGTGAAGAATGTATCTTCCGGAAGATCCATTTCATTCGGATCAAGATGATCAGGATCTTTAGGTTTGGGAGAAGGTTCAGAAGGAGCAAAATCCTCCGGACTGACAGGACCTGGCCCTTCACTTGGAGGCGGACCACCCGGTCCAGGCGGAAATCCACCCGGAGGTGAAGGAACTCCCGCACTATAAGAGATTGGTGCTCCCGGCGGAGGTGGAGGCATAGGCCCGGAAGAAGGAGCATAAGAAATAATTTGATAAGATACCGGTCCTGGAGGTAATTCCGCAGGAAGTTTCGGGGCCTCTGTTCCAGGAGGAGCTTGGATCTGGATCGGATTTGCAAATCCTTGGGAGAGACTGCCGCCTAAAGCTTGGCTAATGTCCTTGATCGCTTTGACCAAGTCACCCATCGGAATAGGTGGTCCTTTATAATTCGGATCATCCGGAGTATAAGTCTCTTCCTCAGGTGGAGTGTTGATATGATCTTCTATCGCTTGGATATTATTATCTATTTTTTCATTAATATCCGAATCGGGGATTCTAGCGTTAGTCCTCTTTAGGATCTCCAACGCAGCTAAGAAGTTTTCTTTATCTACTAAAGCTTCCGAATGTAAAAGAGGTCTTCTGTGATGCGCATAACGGGAGTTATTCCGAATGATATCGTCTGTTGCATGAGGAAGTTGTAATTTATCCTTCTTCTTTAATCCCGGATAATTCGGTTTTTCACCGCCGGCAGGAGGAGGACTCCATTCTTGATCAGGTTTCTGTGCTTCCGGTTGCCCACCACCTTTTTGAGACGGAGAAGAAGAGGGAGAAGGAGCGGAATCTTGGTCTCCAACATTGACTAATTTTCCTCGGTCAGCTGGAGAAGGACTTCCTCCACCGGAAGCGCCCGACCCTGGACCGCCGCCTGGAGAAGGCGCAGGACTTCCTGAAGATCTATTCGGATCTCTGAATAAAGTGTACGCTCCTGCTCCCGCAGAAAGAAGTCCTAATAATAAAAGAAGTGCAGTCATCTAAAAGATTCTTATCTATTATTTTCGACAGAGTATTACGTCGTTCTTAAACAGCAATCAGTAGCTTTTTCGGATTGACACCATGAATGTTAAGTAATAACTTGACATATATGAAATCAACGGTTCGGGAAAACCTGAGCTTCGGGTCTAGTCCTGACAATCCGGACGGTCTTCAGTTAAAGATCACCTTTGATGAGGACACTAAAACCGCTTACGGTGACTATACGGTTCCTGAAAAGTTCCAAGGGTCTCCAGACGTGATCCATCCCGGAATCATCGCCACCATTTTGGACGAAATCATGGCCAAAATCAATGAGGCGATGAATTTTAAAACAACAACTGGCGAGTTAACGATCCGCTTCTTACAACCTGCCCAAGTAAATCAACCTCTGCATTTACGTGGCTGGTTCGTTAAAAAGAACAAAAAAGTGATCGAAAACAGAGCCGAAATTGAGAACGAGATCGGTAAAATTGTTGCTCGCGGTAAGGGCAAATACATCGAACTCGATTCCTGATCCAATAAGGAATTATAAAACCCGCCGATGTGGTGGAATTGGTAGACGCACTGGATTCAAAATCCAGCGAGGGCAACCTCGTGTCGGTTCGACTCCGACCGTCGGCAGGGTTATTTAAACTCTAACAGAAGCAATCGCTTCTTCAAATGTATCCTTCTCCACTTGATCAATCGCTTCTAAGATCAGATCCATTTCTTGCCGAGTCATTCCGGAGAATAATTCTTCTCCCTTTGTTAGAATTCCGGCACCGAGCATAATACCTTCTACTTCTTCCTGAGTATATGTTTTTGGTTTGGACTTCATTGTTTTAACAACTGCATCCATAAGTTGTTTGATCTTAGAAAGAAGCTCCTTATCCGAAAGTGTTGTAAATAGTTTTAGAATATCTTCTCTGAACTCGTCCGCGTCTTTTTTAGAAACGGAGGCAAGCACCTGATTAAAGATGGATTTGTTGTGAAGATCCTTTCCTTCTTTTAATAATTCTTTTGCTTTCGAAAACATGATCTCTTCGAATCTATGAGCGGTTACATAAGAATGTAAGGCTGCAAATCCTGCTTGGAATGCGGATTTTAAATGACGGCCCAATTTGAATACTGCCAAACTCAATTGGCCTAAAAGTCCGAATACTTTTGGAGGAGAATGTATGAATCCTGCCAAAGAAGTAAATGCTCCGTCTAATTTTTTTCTGCCCTCATATTCGGGGTATAACAGCTCCAGAAAATAACGTACCAAAAGATCCACTCTCTCTTCCGGGATGGAAGAGAACCTTGGATATTTGGATAGATTGGTTTTGGAATATCTTCTTTGGATCGCTTCTCTATAAGCGCTTATCAATTTAGGAAATTCCGGTTCTTCTAATAGCGATCCCATACTCGGGATGAGTTTTATACTTAGCTTGGAATAAGGAAGTTATTTTTCCTAGCGTCTCTTTTAACTCTGCGTCTACTTCTTCCAGTCTAAACGAATCAATTCGTATTTAGCCGAGTTTGCTTCTTCCAACGCTTTTTTTAGGTAAGGCAAAACCCAAGGTTTCGTATCTTCTTTGAAAGTATCTTTGTAGTTCCAATTGTCTTGGAACATTCTTATATAATATTCTTTCGGATCTACTGTGACTATGAACTCGACTCTTTTGAGTTTTGAAAATTCTTCCTTGGATAAATTTACACGAAGAAGAGCGGATTCTCCGGGAGAAAGTCTCGTATCAAAAATTTCTTTCTGCAATTCCAGATCCAACATCCAACCTAAAGTTTTCTCGGAGATCTTCCTTTTTTGTCCGGATATGGATTCGATCCAAACTTCCAGATATACTTTTGGAACCGAATAACTGGGGAATGTATGTCCCACTCCGGAGTTTTTCAGTTCGGAGATAATTTCGGCTCCTTCTTCTTTTGGTATAACTTGTAAAGAGGTTTGGACTCCTCGTTTTACCATTTCGCCGTCGGAGATACCTTTCCATTCATGTTTTCTATCAGGCATATGGCAATTCTGGCATTGTACATTCGATCTCGCAAATTCGGACCTTCTCCATTGTCCGTACGTATCCATCAGAAACTTTCCGTTCACCTGTTTTGCAGTCTCAGGAGATTGGTGGCAATTCTTGCAAAATTCCGACTCCTCGAATTCTTTTTGGGGTATAAAACCTTGGTGAGGAATATTCGAATTTTGGAATATTCTATCCTTATTTCCGTCTTTCGGGAATGGTCCGTATACTTTTCCTTTTCGGAGATGACAACTCGCACATTGTACTCCGTTTTCTTCACTGCCTGATTTCCATGCAGGCGCGGAAACTTCTCCCCAACCTAAACGAGAGAGTAATACATTTTTGGTTTCAGGATTCGGGCTATGGCAGTTCATACAATTTTCGGATCCGTGTTTTCCGATCCTAGGTAATTGCCAAAGAAAGCCCGGGCCAATGGCCCGGGAGTGAAGAGTCGACTTCCAGGAACCGAACTGTTGTAAATGGCAACTCCCGCAAGAGGCCGGGTTCGGATCTACTGTGATCGAGCCTTGGGATTCGAGGGGGAATGCCCAATGCCTTTGGTGAAATTCTTCTTCTTTACAAAACGTTAGGAAGAAGCTGATCGCAAAAATTGCGACCGCAAGGATAAGGGGGATTATCCTCCGCAAGGATTTCCCCCACCGCCTCCTCCTCCGCCACCGCCGCCCCCACCTCCGGAGGATGCAGAACCAGAAAGATATTTTTTATCCTGATCTATGATATCGTTCGTACCTTTTGCAAAGTTGCGGTCCGGAGTAAAATATCCCCCTAAACTGGAAATATTCGAAGCGTCTATTCCGCCTTTTCCTACGTTATACGTAATCGATTCAGAAACTGTTCCTCGATCCGTTCTCCAAGGAGAAACTGCACTTAAGTTGGACCAAGTCGCGCCAGTATCATATGCGAGTGATCCCCATTCTACCCAGGAGCCATCGTAAAACCTTGTAGGATATCCTAGGATCGCGAGAGTGGCGAATCCTGTGATGGAAGATCTTACATTTGTCCTACAATATGCGATAATCGTTTGTCCTGAAGTATATCCGTTAGAACTCAAAAGATTCGCAAGATCCGTTTTAGGTAGGAACTCCTTATTTGCGTTTATGAAATTCGCGAAAGGTAGATTTTTCGCACCCTTAACATGTCCTTCAAAAGGTGTATAACAACTAGGAGTATCTGCGCAGGTAAGATTAGAAGGCCCTACGGTACTTCCAGTTCCGTCGTATTCAGTAGAAGATCTAGCATCCATGATAAAACTTCCGCCCGCAGGAGCAGGAGTGGAATTCGTGAATGTCGGACTAGTGATACCTTGGACTGCATTAAAAACATCCGCGAGTGTCGCTTGCAAAATTGTATGATCTCGATACAAACTTCCTAGGGTTCCGGCTCCGCTGGATGTAGGAATTGTATATATAGAACCGCCTGTTAATTGAGATGCGGTGATTTTTGTTGAAGCCGCTCCGTTTAAAACCGCTAAGTGAGTTTTCTCCACTCCCCAATAATACAGTGTATACCAAGAACGTAATGTAAGCATTAGATTCCCGTCTGTAGGAACATCCTGAGCAAGAACGATCAGATCAGTTGTAGGATTTACACCGAAACGTTTCAAGAATGCATCGATATTCGCTCCTTCCGGAACGATTGTTTCAGTATCGACCAGGCCGTTAAATCTGGTCTGACCAAAGAATGTATAATCCGTAGAAGTTGCAGTGATCCCGTATACTCTTACACCTTCCTCAGGTCTTATATAAGAACCTGCAAGCGCACCTCCATTGATCTGAAAAATGATCAATCTCCCGCTGATCCCAGAAGGATGGTTTGCCGCCCAATTTGATCTCCAAGATTCCAGAGTGGATGCAGTAATAAGCCCATATGTATTACCATTATAATCGTCATTCGATACGGACAAAAGTTGAGATGTATTGAACACCTCCACAGGTTGTACAAGAGCAAGCTTTTGATACGGAGTGAGATACTCCGGAGCATCGCAGGCTTCCAAAAAAGGAATTAGTAATAAACAAATTCCTAAATTTCTAATTTTTAAACCGAACATATTCCCCTCCGATCTACAAGTTAAATGGAAAATTGATCAGGAACCCGAAGGTTCTTAAGATTGCAGTGTTATACCCGGCATAAGTATGAGAATAGAAGAAGTTATAGTAATTCCCGTACTTATCCGTATAACCTAAACTCACTTCCAGGTTATGATAGATTTCCTTTCTTCCCCAGGCAGGTCTTTCGTGTTCCAGATAATAATTGTACCAATCCGTTCCAAAAGGTGCGATGGAAGGTGGATTTACTTGTATCAGGTTTAATGGAGGAGTTCCTCTTGGATCTGCAAATGCATATCCTCCCTGACCGATCTGTCCTCTACTTCCAACTATGAAGATAAATGAATCCCAGAAACGTTTGTATAACGCTCCGTAATAAAGAATATCATCCGGTACCGGCTTTTCTCTTTTTCTATAACTCCATTCGCCTAAAGCACCAAGTCCCCAAACATTGAAGTCCTTACCTAAGTAGATATTTACTTCTGCACCGTTTGCTCCATCTCCCAAAGCCTGAGGATTTCTATCATAATCGCCTTTTTTGATCCCGCCGATCCTTACGCTGATAGTCGGAACCCAGATAGATTCATAATCATATTCATCTAGGACCTTATAACGTAAGCCTGCTCTGGAATCTATGATCCCGTACTTATCAGGTTGTTCAGGAGAAGTTAAGGTCCCGAAATAACGATCTATCAATTGGACCCTTCCTAATTTACCAAAACCGGTTTGAAGATCCACGGTAAGTCTATCTGTGATCCCGTATTCAAAAGCGAGAGCACCTACATTGATCCGAACATCATCATCGTATGTGTTATGGTATTTTCCCACATATGCCGAATTATAAACCGAATTCACTGCAGTGGTCCGAACCCATAATTGTCTTTGATAAGGGGCCCAAACCGTTTGGGAGAATAACTCCCCGATAAAAAGTGGTTGGGCCAAAAGTAGAAGGGGAAAAAAAACTCCCTTCTTAAATAATAATTTCATTATATGATGATTCCCTGATTAATCCTTCTTCTCCTCCAACTTCACGTTGAAGCGGATGCTTACGAAAAATTCCAAAGCGGAAATCTGTTCTTCGGATAATTTGCCTGCCAAATCCTCCAGGTTCACCCTTCCTTTTTCGGAGTTGGGCAAGGAACCTTGTAAGTATTCCAAACGGTTTTTCTGAGATTTTACTAGTTCTTCTTTTTTGGCGTCTAAGGCGACCTCTGCATTATAGATTGCCTTGCCCAGATTGAACTTTTCCCTTTCTTTTCCACGAAGCGCCTGTCCGGCAACCCCGCCGCCGCCGAATCCTCCGGAAGCGAAAATGCCTTGGAAAGAAGAGAAGATTAATGCGCCGATCAGCGCGTAGATATATAAAGTTTTCATAAATTTTGTAACTCCCTCTTGTTTTTTTTTGTTACAGAATTGAGGAGGATGGAGGAGAGTTTCCTCCATCCTTAGTTAGTTTCGATTTATTGGTTTTTGTAATTCCAATCCTCTACGAATGCTTTCTTAGTAGTAGTAGCCGAAGAATTGATTTGGAAATAATCCACAGTGGATTTTTTCACACCTGTATTGTAGTGAGCTCCTAAACCGGATCCTCTTGCACCTGACTCAATTACACCCTGAACGTCAGGAGCGAATTTAGCAGGAATAGAAGGGAAAGTTGCGGCACCTGCACTTACATCGTCATTGAAATTCGCTGGAGGGAAAGCTCCTGCAAGTAATCCAAAAATACTCCAACCATCTTCCACGAATACGGAAGGACGTCCCAAGATTAACTGAGTAGAGATCCCGCTCGTTTGAGTTCTTGTGTTCGTTCTGCAGTATTGAAGAATAGTTTGTCCTTCTACATATGTAGGCGCTCCAGCGTTAGGTCCGCCGGTAGTTCCATAAGTATCCCAAATATCCTGAACATCAGCTTTGGATTTGAATTTCAAAGTATTGAAAGTTCCTGCAGCAGACGCACCATAAGCATAGGTGTTATCAAGGTTCGCACGTTCAACTACGTTGTAGTGAGGAACAAAGATGGCACCTTTCAAGTGACCTTCGAATGCAATCGCTCCGCCGGAAGTTTTTGTAGTTCCAGTAGCATTTTCTGCACCGTCATACTCTTGCCAGCCTGCTGCTGAGGTATAAGATCCGATCGTATTGGTAGTATTCTTAGTTCTGTTATCCGAAATCAAAACTGTCGAAGAGAGACCCTTTACGCTATGATTTCCGTTATTTTTTACTACTTCGATTACATCTTCTATACTTAATGTTAAGATTCTGTTATCTACATTCTTCAGTTGTTTTACTGAGAAAGTTCCATTTAAAGGAGGAACAGATTCATCTGTATCATTACCTAATTCAGCTTCCGGGAATTGTCCTTTAATTGTTCCATTCAGGATAGCAAGATGTTCATGAGCAACACCCCAATATCTTAATGAGTAATGTTGGTGGCCGATCGAGCCGTAGTTATCCCCGCTACCGCTTGCAAATACGATTAAGTCCTTAGTAGGATCCACTCCGTAAGTCTGGAACCAAGCATCGATATTCGCACCGCTAATAAGACCAAAACCTCCAGTCGTAGAAGTTCCGCCCGGGATAGAGATAAGTCCGTTGTCTCTAGTCTCTCTGAAGGTTTTCCAAGAATACAGAGCGGAATTATTTCCATCTACTGCGAAAAAAACTTTTACTCCGGTCTTAGGTAAGATTAAACTTTTGTTAGCATCCGTTCCAGCTTTGCTTGTCTGATAGATCACCAAGTTTCCGGTAATTCCTGCGGGCTTATTGTTTGCCCAATCGTTTACCCAACCTCTGAGAGTATCTGCAGAAATAAGACCGAATTTGTTATCATTATAATCAGCCGCAGATTCTATCGCTAGATCGGAAGCACTTGCCACCTTTACACTGGAGGAACCTCCTCCAATTGCAGCTAACGCGAGTGCGGAACTGTCAGAAGATCCCTCTCCACAATTCCCGAGTAATCCCAGCATAATTGCCAGGAGGCTCGTATTAATGAGCTTATTTTTCATTTTGTTCTCCTTTGCTGGTCCGGTCAGGGTTTCCCTCTTGTTTATTCCACAGCGGACTCTAAGCACAAAATCGAGAAAAGGGTTCGTTTTTGCCAGGTTTATTTCAATATAACGAACATATTATCCAATAAATTTAACAATATATTAGAATAAGCGACTAATTTTTTAAACAAAACGGAATAAACCCTATAAAAGCGGAAACAAAATGACTATAGAAAATGGTTTTTGTGAATTCAGGATGCGTTATTTTCCGTTAAAACAGAATATTCAGAAAACCGAAATTACCTTTTTATAAAGTATTCGATCCAAATAGAGAGAAGCGGCCCTTGAATGAATCAAGTCCACTTCTCATATTTATATAAGGGATTTTGGCCAAAGTGTGTTAGGCCGGTTGGGGGTTCTATTTCAATCGTCGGAAAGAGAAGAGGACCAGATCAGATATGAGTCCTTCTCCCCTAAATTTGCAAGTTCTTGTAAATCTTTACCCAAGAAGGTCATACTGTCCCCTTCTTGCAGGTCGAACCATTTGCCTCCTACTTTTAAACGGAGTGCTCCTGACTGTAGGAACAGATTCTGCCTTTGTTTAGATTGCACTTTTGTAATAAAGGTTTTGGCAACTCCAGGAAGAAGTCTGATCTCGAAGAGTCTAGTTTGAAATCTAGTTTCTTCATGTAGGAGAGGACGGATCACATACTGATTCTCTTCTACTGAATTCTCGCTAGAGTCTTCCTTTCTGAAAATTTTAGGAAACTCTTCCTTAGAAAATTCCATGAGGCTGGACAAAGGTAAACGGATCGCTTTTGAAATTTTCCATAATAGCGCGATAGAAGGTGCAGCCTTTCCGGATTCCACAAGGCTTAACATTCCTCGGCTCACCTGAGATAATTCCGCAAGTTTTCCAAGTGAAAGACCTAATTCCTGTCTTCTCTTACGAACCAAGGTCCCAATAGATTGGATCAGGCCTCTTTCAATCGGATCGATCGTTGGCATACTCGGTTCTCCCCACTGAACCGGAATTTTGTTTATTCCGAACAGTTATAATAATATTTTATCCAACTTATTGGAAATACTGTTCAAAATAACAACCAAAATTCTTTCAAAGGAGAAAAAAATCTTATTTAGCCCAAAAGAGATGGTTTTTCAAGGGAATTGATGATTTTAGAAGAAAACCGGATCCTATACCAGACAAGAAGAATGGGAAAGAAGAGCGAACCGATCAAAATCAAAAGCCAATTCGGATGCGCATAATAACCTTTTTCTAATACGGATTTCCAATCTCCCAGATTCGCGTAGTTCAGGTAAGAGAGCTGTCCTAAGAACAAAAACACCCAAGACGGCCAAAAGACTTTGGATTCCTTAAGTAAAAATGGGAACATCCAAAGAAGATACCAAGCATTTACCACCGGAGAAAAATAGAAGAATAAGAAGAATGTAATCCCTATCTTCTCCTCTTCTTCCAAATCCGAAAAATATTTTTTATTCAAAAAGAATAATATACTTAAAATCGCAGGAAAAGCCCAGAAAACCCTAGAGAATTCCCCAAATAGAGCCTGAAGAATATTATAACCCAACGGAAAGAACGTAAAACTTCCCACAAATCTGGTTAAAGCGGTAAAATCAGTTTCTTTAGAAAATAATAGAAAAGGAGAATATGTTAAGACTATTCCTAAAATGGAAAAAGTTAAATCTATCCCTAACCTTTTCCAATTCCGGCTTTTATCCCAATACGACTTGAATATAAAAGGAAAAAGGAATACTCCAAATCCTTTTACTGCTATACTGAGCCCCCAAATAAAAAAGCCTAAACGATACCTGCCCTTCTCCGCTAAACAAAAAGAATAAAACAAAAGAAAGATCCCTATGATATCCGGATGAGAATTTAAAAAGATCTCTTTGATCAGAATTGGATTCCAAAAATATAAAGAAGAAGATCGAGTCCCATATTTAGCTTTGATCAAGAAGAATAGAAGAATGTCCGGAACCAAAAGAAAAAGTTTAAGTGCCCATAACTTCCAAGGAAATAGAATATGTATGAGATAAAAATAGATCTCTAACACCGGCCCATAAATTGTGGGCCAGTCGGGATGATTGATCCTGGAAAGTATTTCAGTTTTAGTCGGATCCGATTCTCCAAAAAAAGATTCCGGGGTGATACCGTAAGGGCTTCCTTTTTCGGAACTAATCCACCCATCCCAAAGATAACGTGCCCAATCGTCTTCGAAAATTGGAGTCGAAAAGATCAAAACAATACGAAGAAGAAGTCCTAAAACAAAACTGAATCTTCCGGAAGTTTCAAAAGTTTTAGAAAGAAATAAAAATCCATAAACGACACTTAATCCGCAAAAACCTAAGATGTATATACTTCCAGTTAAACTTCTTCCTTGGTTCTTCACTTCCCAAAAGAGAAAAATACCTAGATAAACAAGAGTGGCCAGGATCCAAATCAGGTTTCCGCGGTTTAGAATATGGCTTCTTCTTTCTTTATTATTCCTTACGAATCCCAAGGTACATTTCCCTTTTCACTGTTAAATACCATTAAAAATACAGGACATTTGTCTGTAATATTAAAAATATTCTGCTATATAGGAATTTTTGTATTACTTATTGACGATTTCAAGGCCTTCTCCCAAGTTAGCCCAAATGAAACTTATAATCTCTTTTGGCATAGTATTTCTAATTTCTTCCTCTCTTTTCGCCTCCGAAAAACTTTCCGGAGTCAGAGGATGGTTCATCAGTGCACCCGAAGCATTATACTTACACAGTCAAGGTGCATTGTTTGTGGATGCGAGAGATGGGATCAAAGTATCCACGTTCTCCAAGTCAGTTCCTTTAGGTTGGCAGGAAATCTCTCAAAAAGAATTTCCGAACCAAGGAAATTTGGTCCAGGCTTCAGAAGCGAAGGAACTCCTACGGAAAAAAGGATTGGATACCAATAAGATCGTTTTGGTATTCGGGGACCCTACAGGAGGATGGGGAGAAGAAGGTAGGATTGTATGGTCTCTGCGCACATTAGGTTTTTCTAAATCATTTATAGTGGATGGAGGAATTAACGCTTTGCAAAAGGCTTCTAATTCTCCTGTCCCAAATCGCCCTGAAATTCTTTCTAAAATAAACGTTTCCGCTTCTGAAAATAAAAATTGGTCGGCAGATTCCAAATTGATCCAATCCGAACTTTCGGATAAAAAATTCGCATTCATAGACACCAGAGAAGAAAGAGAATTTTTAGGCCAAACTCCTTACGGAGAATCCAGAGGAGGACATCTTCCTGGGGCAAAGTGGATCTATTATAAACAATTCTTGGACAAAGACGGATATCTATTAAGCGAATCCAAAATTGTTTCTAAATTATACGAATTAGGGATTTCCAAAGATAAGACTGTGATCTCTTATTGTACCGGAGGGGTTAGATCGGGTTGGATGACATCCGTTCTGGTCTCTTTGGGTTATAATGCAAAAAATTATGCAGGATCTATGTGGGAATGGTCTTCTAAAGGGGATCAAAACCATCCTTTAGTAACTAGATAATATTTTTATAATGTTCATAAATAAAAGAAGAAGTTTAATATTAGCGGTCCTATCTTTATCCTTGGCCGCTAGTTTATTCTATTGTATCTTTACAAAGCCGAAAGATAAACCGATTCCAGTAGACGAGGTATTTTCTCAAGCACCTTGGTCCAAACCTTTACCTCATCTTCCTCCTCTTGCCGGAGTGGGAGAAGTTCGAGCGGAAAATTGCGGTAAATGCCACGTAGAAATTTATGCAGAATGGAAAACATCCACCCATGCAAATGCTCTTTCCGATCTTCAGTTCCAATCCGAACTTTCTAAATCTTCTTCTCCTCGTTGGCTTTGTTTAAACTGCCATACTCCCGTTGCCAACCAAAGAGAAACTCTGGTTAATTATCTGAATAACGGAGATTATAGAACTCCTATAGAAGAACCGAATCCTAATTTTGATCCTAAAATGAAAGCGGAAGCGGTTACATGTGCAGTTTGCCATGTTCGTCTGGATGAAAATGGGAACTCCTACGTTTTAGGGGCAAATGGTAAGACAAAACCTCCTCATCCAATCAAGATTGATCCTGATAAATTGAGGAATAGATGCCTAGACTGTCATAATGCAAATTATGTTTTGGACGACCAATTGGTATGCGCTTTCAAAACAGGAAATGAGCTGGAGCAAAAGGGAAATTCACACGGAAAGATCGCCTGCGGTTCCTGTCATATGGGAGAATTACAACGTAAATTAGTCAAACCGGAACTAAACACTCCAGTCAGGACTTCTCATAAACATTCTTTCATTGGAGGAGGAGTTCCGAAAAAATTCGAGCTCTATGAGAAACAGATCCCGGGAGGATATAGAACCGGGTTAAAAATAGAACCGCTTCAATGGAATAAAAAAGGGAACGATCTAGAATATTCAGTTTCTCTTACGAATGAAAAAGCGGCTCATAATATTCCGACCGGAGATCCTGAAAGATTTATACTTCTGAAAATTTCATTATTGGATTCCAAAGGTAAATCTCTTGCTAGTAAAGAGATCAAATTCGGACAAGAATGGGAATGGTATCCTAAGGCAAGACTTGTTGCAGATACTCGGATCCTTCCCGGAGAAACAAAGGTTTGGAAGGATCTATTTGCAGGGATCAACGGCCAATCTAAGATCGTATTCGAAATTTATCATACTCGACTGAAAGAATCGAATGCGGAACATATGAGAAAGAATAGCGAAAATGTTCGCTCGGATCTTCGTAAAAAGATCTCAGAGATAGAAAATTTCTATCCTTTTTCCAGCATTGTTCATAAAGAAGATATAGATCTAAACTCTAGAAAGAATAGGATCTATTCTCCTGAGGAACTTTTTAAGATCTCTAAAAACAGAAGAGGAGAATAAAACGTTTGAAAGCTCCTTGGGCAAATTCTAAATTTCTGATCCCTGCCCTAAACGAAGAAGAATCCTTACCTAAGGTTTTGGATTCTCTTTTTGGATTTGGGATCTTGCCCGGGCAAATTTTGATCTTAGACAATGGATCCAAGGATTTAACTCCTCAAATTGCGATCAACGCAGGAGTGATCTTAATCCAAGAACCGAAAAGAGGTTATGGAGCTGCATGTTTAGCGGGGATCCATTATCTCCTAGAAAGAAAAATTTCGCCTGAATTTATCATATTCATGGATGCGGACGGTTCGGATGATCTAAACAATTTAAAAGATCTATTCTCTGCATTCTCCCAAGATCCAAATACAAATTTTGTAATAGGTTCTCGGACTTTGGGAAATGTGGAACCCGGTTCCTTGTCTTTCTTACAAAAATTCGGGAATTGGCTTTCTTGCTTTTTGATCCGATTATTTTACGGAGTAAAATTCACCGATCTAGGTCCATTTCGAGTTCTCAGATGGCAATCCTTATTGGATCTGGATCTGCAAGATCCTACTTGGGGATGGAATCTTGAAATGCAAATCAAAGCGATCCGAAAAAAATTTAAGATCAAAGAAGTTCCCGTCAATTATAGTAGAAGAAAGGGAGGAAAGTCTAAGATCAGCGGGAATTTGGTTGGAAGTTTAAAAGCAGGTGCAAAAATACTTTATATTTTCTTTAAGTTAACATTTTTTTCAATTTAGTCCAATTATAAGGCCTTCTTAAAACTTTCAAAGAAGGATCAAATTCGGTTTGGGAATTCCATTCCGAGATTATAATGATCCGATCCCTATTCTTGAACTTCTCCCAATCGAAGTCTTCGGATAAGATTTCTTCTTCCGCAAAGAAAGCATACATTTCAGGATAATTTTCCAAAACGGTTTTTGCCTCTTGTAGGTCGTAAGCTGGGAATATTTCAAAACCTAATCTTCTTAATAAGGCGATTAAGTAGGTCTGTCCTTTTAAGTTTCTCTCCAATACCAAGATCTTTTCGTTTCTATTTTCATCAGTGATCTCCGGATTTCTACTTAAGGGTAGAAAAATTTCAATGCAGGTACCCTTTCCGATCTCACTATGCACATGGACCATTCCATTGGACTGCTTTACAAATCCGTAAACCATTGGCATTCCGAGGCCGGTCCCCTTTCCGGATTGTTTGGTGGTAAAAAATGGTTCGAATAATCTTTCTAAGACTCGATCGTCCATTCCACAACCTTCGTCTCGGACTGAAATGATACATGCGTCTTCCATATCCACAAATCCCGGGATCATGGACCTATGTTCCTTTCCTGCGGGAGAAAATCCTGTGCTTACTAAAATCCGTCCACCCTGTGGCATCGCATCTCTTGAATTCAAACAAAGATTCAGAAGCGCATTTTCCAAACCGTTCTTCTCGAAAGAACAGATCATTGGAAAATCCTCAAGACAGAATTCGATACTGACTATATCGTTTCTGATCCTTGTAAGTATGTCTGCAAAATCGGAGATCACATGACTTACGTCCGCTTGCTCGGGATTTAATGCCTGCTTGCGTGAAAATGCTAATAGTCTTCTATTGAGTTCGGATCCTCTTCTGACCGCGTCTTGGGCGGAAAATACTCTTTTTAATAATTCAGGCGTTTCCCTAAGATTTAATTCTAGAAGATCCAAATTGGCTAAGATAATATTCAGAAGATTATTAAAATCGTGAGCCATTCCTCCTGCAAGTTGACCCACTGCTTCCATCTTCTGGAGTTGTCTAAGAGAATCGTTCCATTCTTTCTCCTTAGTAATATCCTGCATGGTTCCGGTCCCACCGATAAATTTTCCATTTCGGTTCAGTAAACCTTCTCCTTTTACGGAAAGAATTTTTTCTATTCCATCCTTTGATACGATATGAAGTTCGGTTTCTTCGAAGATACCTTGGGAAAGGAATTTTTCGTAATTTTGCGAGATACGAACTCTATCTTCCGGAGGAATAAATTGGATAAAATCCTCGAAGCCAGGAGGAGAATCATTAGGATCCAGACCGAATATTTCGTACAAACCGGGTGACCAATTTGCTTTTCCGTCGAACTCCATTGTCCAACTTCCCATATTCGCAAGCTTTTGTGCATTATATAGCTGTTCACGATTTACATTTAATTCGTCCGCAAAGGATTCCAACTTCAGAATGGTCAATCTATCATCCGTAATATCCCTACCAATGCAGAAAACACTTCCAGATTCAGGAGAATGAGATATATTCCAGTAGATATATCGGAGCTGTCCATATTTCGTTATATAACGATTTTCGAATCCTTCCTTACGTCCTGACGCTATCTTAACCTTTGTAAGTTCTATATCATCCGGATGTATGAACTCCAACAGACTCTTGTTTTTTACATATTTTCTTTCATAACCTAAAACCTTTTGGAAGGCAGGGTTCGTTTTCCGGATTATACAATCCAAACCTATGGTAACTATAATCTCCGAAGAAAGGTCTATTAATGCTTTTCTTTCTTCGTCTGCAACCCTTCTACTTACTATCTCTGCGAATCTTTTGGAAACGACTCCGAGTAGATCTAAGTATGCTTCTTCCGGATTCAAAACTCTTTCGGAAAGAAGTTCTATTTCGTAAAATCTTCCGTGAGAAAGTATCGGGATCCCGATCCAAGAACGAAAACCCGCTGCTATTGCCGCATCTTTTCTTTTTAATTCCTTATCCGATACGAGATCAGGTATAAAATATAATTCTCCGGATTCACTGACCTTCTTTAATATACCTTCTTTGATGCTGAAAAATTTATTTATGGATTCTTTTCGGAACAGAAGTTGAAGGTCGGAGCCATAAACATAAGGATCTTCTTCATTTATATAAACAGTATTGTCTTTGGATCTCCAGATCTGTCCGTAAGTCCATGCAGTGTTCTTAATTAAGGTTTTAAGTACTTTTTCGAACGCTGAACTTAAGGTATCTGAAGTGGAAATATCCCAGAGTAAACTTTCTCCTATTGCCCAGGAGATTTCTTTCTTTTTCCTTTGAGTGATGTCTAGATAATAAACTAAAAATCCATCGTGCCTAGGATAGATTCTAGCTTCTATCCATGAATTAAATGGCTCGAAGAATGTTTCGAATACACAGGGATTTCCTGTCTCTTTTGCTTTTTTATATTGGGTTTCGAAGTCCGTTCCGAATGTTCTGGGAAAATCAGTAAGTATATTTTTGCCGATCAGACTTTCTTTAGGTCTGCGTAAAACTTCCTCCGCCTTTTCATTTACATACGTTAAGTTCCAATCGAGGTCCGCAAAAATAAATGCGTCAGGTATATGATCAAATACCAAGCTTGTTTCTAGATTTATTTCGGGAGTTTGGTCGGGAACTGCTTGTTCCGATGGTTTGTTACTCTTTCCCGAGGACATTCTGCCAAGGGTATTATTGTTAACCGAATTTGGAAAGAATTTCTGGGATTTTTTCCGGATGAACAGGTTTAGAATAATAATAACCCTGCCCTACGTCGCAACCGGCTTCCTTCATCAATCTTTCCACTTCTACAGTCTCTATTCCTTCTGCGACGACATTCATTCCTAATTTATGCCCTAAATCAACGGAAGCCTGACAAATAAACAAGGATTCTCTATCCCTTGGGGAATCCATAACGAAGGACTTATCTATCTTCAGTTCAGTGAATGGAAATCTATGCAATTGTTTTAGAGAAGAATAGCCTGTACCGAAATCATCAATAGATAAACCGATTCCTCTGATCCTAAGCCTAGTTAAAATATCCTGAGTAAAACGAATGTTCTCTAAAAAGCCGGTTTCCGTGATCTCCATCTGGAATTGGCTTTGTGGTATCCCTTTATTCTTAATTTTAGCAAGGATCCTTTCCGGAAAGTCCAACTCCGTTAAAGTCACGGGAGAAACGTTAACCGCAACGCGTAGTTTTCGTCCGTTTGTATGCCATATCCTTGTCTCATCTAACGCGAGATCTATAATTTTCTCAGTCATTAGATTTAAGATGGTAGTTTCCTTTTCCATCAAAGGTAAAAATGAATCGGGGAATACTAATCCTAATTTAGGATGGTTCCATCTTACCAGGGCCTCGAAACCTTCTACCCTTCCCGTTTTTAGATCGAACTTAGGTTGATAAAATAATACGAACTGATCGGAACGGACTGCGTCTAAAACTTCTTCTTTTTCGAATGTGGGCCCTGATTTTCCTTTCCCGCCGGCTTTGGTGCGAGAAGAAATATCCGATTCTTTTTCGGCAATCGCAGATAATGTATTTCGGATATCGGAAACTCGGATCGGCTTTTCCATAACCGCTGCGATATGTAGTCCATATTCTCCGGCTAATGTCTCTGCGCTATGAAGCGTTCTTCTGTCAGCACCGGAGATCAAGATCACATCAGGATGAACTTCTTTTTCGGACAAGAAGCGGATCACATCCACTCCGTCCATTCCTGGGATCATCAGATCCAAGATCACACAATCAAAACTTGGATCTACCTTATCTAAAAAATCGGGAGCCGTATGAGATAATGAAACTTCGAAACCACAATCTACCGCGATCTCTCCCAAGATCTTTGCGATCTCTTCTTCGTCGTCCAGGATCAGAAGTTTTTTAGAATTTCTTGAATCCGTCATGGAAGAATTTCTCCGATATTGCGAACCGCTTCTTTCAATGAGGTTTTTGTATAAGGTTTTCGGACCAGAGGAATAGTATTAGGAAGTTCTAAACTTTCCACTCGGCTCGAAGAAGTAGCGATTATTTTTCCCGAACCAAATCTTTCCAGTTCTTTTTTCAGATCTATCCCTTTAGAATCCGCTAGTTGGAGGTCCAACAATACGAAAGAGATTTCCGGATCGCCTGAGAAAAATTTTGCCAATCGTTTCATATCCGAACTCACATGAGGTTCGTAACCCAGTTCCTTTAAGTATACACAAGCCAATTCAGCAGTTTCTCGATTTTCTTCCATGACCAAAGTTTTCTTTTTGGTCGCGACAAGTTGTTCGTCCTTTCCCTGCTCATGCAAAGGTAGGAATATTAGAAAACTGGAACCATATTCCGGCGCAGTAATTACTTTTAAAAAACCGTTCGATTGTTTTACAAAACCATAAACCATGGTCAATCCCAAACCGGTTCCTTTTCCTCCTCCCTTGGTCGAAAAAAAGGGATCAAAAATGCGGGCCTTAGTGATATCGTCCATGCCTGTCCCAGTGTCAGTGACGGTGACCAAAAAATAATCCTTTTCTTCCAAACCGGAGATTTTGGGACCTTTTGTATCTCCATTACGAACAAACCCGGTAGAAATAAATATTTTACCACCGTCTGGCATAGCATCTCGCGCATTTAATGCAAGATTGAGTATCGCGTTCTCTAATCCGGTCTTTTCTATGTCGCAAACCGTTTTCTCATCAGCGATCTCGTATTCTATTTCTATTTTTTCAGTCCTGATCCTATCCAGAATAGGAATGAAATCTTTTAATACCCGGTTTACGTCGCATGATTCCGGATTCAAGGCTTGCTTTCTAGAAAAGGCAAGAAGTCTTTTATTGATCTCGACCCCTCTCTGTATAGCGTCCTGTGCGGATCTCACCCTTTTCATCAGATCTTCAGAATCTTTCAACTTCATTTCAAGAAGATCTAGATTTGCTAATATTACATTTAATAAATTATTAAAGTCATGAGCCATTCCACCTGCGAGCTGTCCTACAGCCTCCATCTTTTGGGAATGCCTTATCCTCTCTTCCGAATTTCGTCTTTCCGTAATATCCCTTTCGATTCCCATCAAATGAGTGACGATACCTTGCTCATTCACGATAGGAAAGATATCCATCTCAATCCAATATTCTTTTCCATCTTTATCGTAATTGATTATCTCTTCGAAACAAGGTTTAGCTTCCGAGATTGCTTTTCGGATCCGATCCAGTATCGCTCTATCCGTCTTAGGTCCTTGCAGGATCCTAGGAGTTTTTCCTAATACTTCTTCTCTTTTATAACCTGTTAACCTTTCAAAAGCACCGTTAACATATACGATCTTTGGTCCAGGTTCATCTATAGGGGAAGCTTCCGTGATCAGAAAAATATCTTTGGATCTTTCTATCCCTATCTTAAGAAGATTTAGATTTTCTTCGGTTGTCTTAGCTTGTAGCACTAGTCTTATAGAACGATCTAAAAGATCAGTGCTTACATTCTCTTTGAGCAATAGATCGGAGAAATTGATCTTGGAGTTTTTGAGTATTTCTTTACTTTCCTGATTTTCGGAGATTACGATCAACGGGAGAAGGATCTGGGCCTTCTTCAGAATATCTAAACTATTTCGAGAATTGTATTGGAATAATATAACGTCAAAAAACTCAGTCTTAGTTTTTTCCAAGGCTTCTTGAAAATCCAAGACTCTCGTACAATTAGGGGAAAAGGATTCGATACCCCCTAATAGAGTTCGGATCCATATGTATTCTTCTTCCCTATCTTCTATAATTAAAATACTGGACCGCATCAGGCATTCGACGAAAAAACGAGACGTTTAACCCGCGTTTCTCTCCTTAAAAAAAATCCGATCTAAATATTTTTAGCTATCAGAAATCTATATAGAGCATAAGCCTATTGAAATTTCACGGCAGGAAGATCCGAATTTTGAGCAAGAATAGAATACCGCAATGGCTCTTAGGATCTACACTATTCTTCTTTTTTTTGGGCTGCCAACCTGGAAAGGAAAGCCCAAAAGTCATACAAGGGATCTTGGATCTTAGACAAT
This sequence comes from Leptospira selangorensis, assembly GCF_004769405.1. Taxonomy (NCBI): domain Bacteria; kingdom Pseudomonadati; phylum Spirochaetota; class Leptospiria; order Leptospirales; family Leptospiraceae; genus Leptospira; species Leptospira selangorensis. The sequence goes on along the minus strand of NZ_RQES01000016.1, from coordinate 331,607 downwards.
GGAATTTCCAAACGGATGGGAACATCAGTTTGGAAGGAGAATGGGAATTTTATTGGAATAGGCTTCTGCCGGATACCAATCCTAAAGAACAATCCTCATCAATCTCTTATACAAAGGTCCCCGCAAAATGGGACAAAGGACGTAACGTCACTCATAAATATCCGAGCTATGGTTTCGCAAGTTATAGGGCAAAAGTATTACTGCCTGAATCAAACACTCAACTTAGCCTTAAGATCTCCTCCATCAGTTCCTCTTATACCTTGTTCATAAACGGAAAAGAGATCTCTAAAGGAGGAAATGTAGGGAAAGAAGAGTCCGAATATTCTCCAGGTTATAAACCGGGCGTTTTTAGTTTTATCTCCGACAAACCGGAGTTAGAGATCCTAATTCATGTTTCGAATTATAAATATTCAAACGGTTCAGGGATATGGAATCCGATCCAATTAGGAAGCACATCCGATATACAACAGCTTTCTTTAAGAGCAACAATGCTGGATTCAATCACGTTCGGAACCTTGTTCGTGATGTCATTATATCATTTTACGTTTTATTTAATGAGAAGAAGGGACCCTTCCGCCTTATTCTTTGCCGTGCTCTGCTTGTGTATCGCTCTTAGAGTTTCCTTTTATGGAGAAAGGATTTTTTATAATGTATTTCCCATTTTCAAAAACTATGAGTTTTCGGTCAGGGGAGAAATATTATTCTTATTTTTACTTTTGCCGGGAACAATTCTATATGTTCAATCCATATTCAAGGAACAATTCAGAAAGGACAAAGTATTCAATATTATATTTTACTTAAGTCTACTTTTAGTTTTTTCAGCGGCATTCTTCCCGACAAAACTATTCACAATGTCCTTCTTCATTAATTCTTTAGAAACAATGATGTTGGGAATTTTGACCTATCTCTTTTTTAGACTAGCCTTTATGTCCTTCAAAAAAGTAGAAGGAGCCAGAATTTGTTTTTTCAGCCTAGTCGTAAACTTGATCACGGTAGCAAATGATGTTCTATACCTAAATAAGTTTATTGATTCTTTCTATATGGTTCCGTATGGAGTTTTAGCCCTGGTTCTTTCTCAATGTGTATTACTTGCCTCACGATTCTCCAAAGGATTTGTGCTTGCGGAAGATCTGGGAGAAGAACTTAAAAAACTGAATGTAAATCTGGAACAAATCGTAATCGAAAGAACCGAAAATCTGAATGAGTCTTTGAAACTTTTAAAGGGAGACCTTTCTCTCGCTAAAAAGTTACAGCAGAAAACATTACCTACTCTCAATTTAAACGGAAAGAACGTATCGATCCATCCTTATTATCTTCCTATGTCAGAGATTGGAGGAGATTATTATGATATTTTCGAACTGGAACCCGGCTATTTCAGATTATTTTTGGTGGATGCAACCGGGCATGGGGTACAGGCAGCACTTCTCACCATGACAATCAAGGCTGAATTCGAAAGTATTAAGTTTATCAAAGACCAACCGTCTCGTATATTAGAATTATTAAATGCAGCTTGTTGCCAAAAATATAAAAGTATTAATATCATATTCTCCGCAGTTTTAGCTGATATAGATCTGAACAATAATGTATTATATTATTCTTCAGCGGGCCATCCGCCTCAGGTTTTAAAACAAAAACAAGAAGGCGCAGACTATTTATATTCCAGAGGGCCGATCATAGGTCTGAAAAAAGAAGCCACTTATAAAAATGTGACCGTACCCCTTCTTCCTGGAAATCGGATCTTCTTCTTTTCGGATGGCATTTTCGAAGAGTTCGATCAGGAAAAAAAGGAATTCGGAGAAAACCGGGTCTTGTCCATTTTGAGTAGAAACACCGGAATCCAAGAAGTAGCAGAAGATCTGATCTCGGAACTACAAATTTTTGTAGGCCCGAGAGGATTCCAGGATGATGTTACTTTACTCGCAGTAGAGGTTCATTAAAATTCTTTAATTTTCAAAGAAGATATAGGCAGAGAATAAAGTCCTCTTGAGGTTTTATCAAAGGAAGGAAAATACACTCTGCCCTCGAATGGAACAGAAACGGAAATATCCTTAATTTTAGTACCGTCATGCATAGAATAATAGAGAGGTTTTTTACCACTCGGGTCGATCACAAGTATTCCAGTATTATGAGAGATAGGTAAAATTTTCTGAGGCAATGATAGGATCACTTTTTTAAGCCAAGGATTCTTATGTACGAAATTCACAAGTCCTGATCTTCTTTTGATAATCCCGGTCCAGATCCTTCCGCTTTCATCTCTTTCGAGTCCATCCGCAAGGCCTGGAAGATTTTCGAATAGTATTTCCGAACTTCCTTGATTTTTTCCGGATAGAAACGCTCTGATAATCCTAAACTTAGTCGTTTCCGTAAATACTACGGACTCTTCTTTTCCATCAGCGCTTTTTTCTAGAAGTATTCCATCCACAAAAGTAAATCCGTTTAACACGAGTGAGATCGTATTTTTGCTTTTATCCAGCATCCAGAGTTTTCCATGAGGATAAAGCCCTATTGCTTCGGGAACAGCACCGCTTCCCATAGCAGCATCCGTTCTTTCAAAAGGTTCTGTGATATAGATACGATTTCCGTCCTCGGATATAGCAAGATCGTTACATAAAGAAAACGGTCTTGAATTAGAAAAATTCAGATCTTTCAGAGAAGCAGTAGGCATCTCCGAAAAAGAATATACTTTCTCAAATTCCTCTTTTTCTAATTTAGGAAGATCTAAAATAACCGGATTTATCTTCTTAGTTTCAATATTTACTTCGTAGAGACCTACTCTATTTATTTCTTCATAGATCTCTCCTCCCAATCTAGAAGCGCATACTAAAATTTTATCCTTTTTCTTATCCGAATATTGCATTCCGGCAGGATTGACTGGAGGTTTTAACCATTGTTCCGCTTTTCCGGTTGTAAAATTTAGTTTCCAGATCCAGCCATCCATTCCGGAAGCATATCCCAATCCTTTCGAAGGATCAAAAATTAGATCATCATGTCCGGGTAAATCCGTCATTTCCACTTTTAGCCCGGCTATGAACGGGTCTTGTTTATCCTGAACTTCCGAAATGGAAGAAGGAACATCTCCTAATTTGTAGGGTTCCCCTATTTTAATCCCGGAAGGACTACACGCACCCGCAAGTGCAAAAGTGGATAATATTATAATTATATGATTTAATTTCATACTGCTTCCAATAATTTTCCGTATTTCTGGACATGAGGGACTTCTTCGTCCAGCCAATAAGCCTTATCTTTTTCTACCACTAGAATCTCTTCGAATTTAAAACCGGTTTTTCCTCTTCCTAAATGAGGCTCTATTGCCCAGAGACCTGTTTTTTCTCCTTCATGATCGGGAGTCAAAAGTTCAGGAAGAACCTTATGACTTAAAAATTCTAAAGAACCTTGTAAACTGAACCAACTTGCAAAACTAATCGGCAATATCGGAAAAGAAATATTCGGTAAATGAACTTTATAAACCCTATGACCGAGAACTGCAAATGGATACAAAGAGTGAACATTATCGAATCCATTCTTTTTGGAATCTTGGTCTATCTTATGCCAGATCTCGGAAGAACTCATGGAAGAAGAAAATAATTTCGGGAGTTCTTCCCTGAGTTTTAATAGATATCGCATTCCATTATCCAACTCAGGATTTTTATCCAGAGAAGAGGAATATCCTATATCACCGATATATCCGTCTACAACAGGAGAAACATCTAAGATGAAAGATTCGTTTGCTTGTAACCTTCTTTTACTCGGATGGAATTGAGTGAATCTTTTGTAACCGTCGAATCTTGCATGTTCACCAAACCAAGCGAAAGGACGATGCAAGAATACTTTAACTCCATGATCCTTTAAGAATGTTTCCATTCGTTTGACTGCTTGTAGTTCGGTCCAACCTTCTCGTATTTCTTTTTCAGTTTCGGTAACACATTTGTAGGCTAATCTTTGTGCTTTTAGGAATCCTTCCTTTTCCTCTTGTGTAGGAATATGAATGGATTTGGAAGTGTATCTGGAAATTTTGGAGGAGAGTTTGGATAATAATCCTCTTCGTCTTTCTATTGGCATATAGTTTCTCTAAGCTCTGATGTGGAAAGAGTAACAGAGAAAGGAAGATCCTGCTTGAATGATTCCGGTATGTGGTGAAATTTTAATTAGATCAAATCACCCGACTCACAAAATCGAACTTCGATCGCTTTTAAATGTCCAAAAAATAAAGAAGGCACAAATCCGAAAGTTTCTTTGAAGGTCCGGGTGAAATGAGCCGAGTCGGAGAAACCTGCGGAATGTGCAGCTTCTGTCAGACTCTTTCCTTCTTTCAAAAGTTTTGCCGCTTCTAAGATCCGAACCCATAATAGATATCTGCGCATCGGAATTCCCAGATTTTCTTTAAAAAGACGGATAAGTCTATCTTCCGAGACTGAAAAATTTTTACCTATCTCTTTCATTCTGATACTGTCAGGCATTTCCTTACGGATCATATTTGCGATCTGAACGATCCTCTCATCCACTACCTTTTCTAATTTTCGGAAAGGAAACACTGAGCGGAGAAGGTCTAAATGTAATTCCCAGGCTTCTTCATCATTTAATTTTCCGTAATATAATTCCCATAACCTTTCTATCAATGGTAAGAAAGTAGAAATTTCCAATTTTTTCACTTCTCCCTGTCCAGCAAACTCCGAGATGGATGAATATTCATATGTCTCGGGATCGATCAATAATGCGATCATCTCCACACCAGGAGAAACAGTTTTATGATATGTATTAGGCCCGACCAAAGCCACACGATATTCTTCTTTTCCCTTTTCAGTCTCGATATGAATATTATCTTTTAAGGAAATTGCCAAGGTAGCCGCGTAGTGGGAATGAAAATCCGTCTGCATGGAATTTGTGGCAAACATCACACGACCATTCCATAGATATAAAATCCCTCTGTTTGTAAAATCCATCTAGAATTATAGCTCTTCTTTCTTATCTTGAAGAAACAAGGAGAACGATTCTCCTCACGAAATGAGGAAGATCAAGAAAAAAAGTTAGAAGGATAATTTTTGATTCATATCAAAGACAAAGGAGGAACCCTTTATTATAATAGAAAGGATGAAATCAGTTCTGGATTTTCGTTCTGCGATCTGGTCAGTTGCATTTCGCCCATTTTTTTTATTTAGTTCATTTCACGCACTATTTGCAGTACTTGTCTGGATCTTAATCCTATTCTCAATCATACCTTCTCCATTCCTAACCGGAGGAATCCAGATCCATTCGTACGAGATGGTTTTTGGTTTTGGAAGAGGAGCAATTATAGGATTCCTTTTTACTGCAGGCCAAAATTGGACAAAAAAAGTTCTGGCTAAAGAAGGATATTTAGCACTTCTATTCGGACTCTGGTTTTTAGGTAGATTCGGATTTTTATCCAACCCGTATCTTTCCTATGCTGCACTTACTGCTGATCTATATTGTGATCTATTGGTCCTTTTCTATCTTGCACCTCCCTTATTTGCAAAAGGCCAGGAACATAACCGCGTTGTTGTGGTTACTTACTTTCTATTATTCTTACTTCATATATTAACAGCGTTTTCATTTTTGAATATTTTACCGGAAGGATGGAGTTTACATTTCATTCATCTTTCTCTTTTTGTAATACTTCAATTTGTGATACTTATAGGCGGAAGGATTATGCCCTTCTTCACCTCGGCGGCTGTGCCGGGTGCAAATCCGAAAAGATTTCTAAAATTAGAAAGTTTGATTCGATATGGAGGATTTCTATTTTTAGGAATAGAAGCTTGCGCTTTCTGGTTTCCTGAGATCATTCCATTTGCAGGATTATTTTGCCTCGCATTCGGGATCTTAAACTATTCTCGTTGGCTTTTCTGGGAACCTTGGAAGTCCAAAAAAGTACCTATTCTCTGGATCTTACATTCGGGTTATTTCTGGTTATGCTCCGGGTTCTTAGCATATGGACTTTCTCATTTGGGATTTTTCCCTAGTTCTTCCGCTTTTCATATTTTCACTGTAGGAGGAATAGGAGTCTTCGTATATGGCATGATCACGAGGGTCTCACTTGGTCATACCGGTAGACCGATTAAAGCTTCAAAATTGATAATCTTAGGATATATTTTGATCAACTTAGCAGTTATCGCCAGGGTATTTTTTCCTTTAATCAATAAATATAGAGAAGCTTATCTATTTTCCGCTCTATTCTGGATAACCGCATTTTTGATATTTACGTTTAAATATTCTAAAATTTTAATAAGTCCTAGAGCATTCACCAGTTCTTGAGATTTCTCAGATTTAGGTCCAAAAATTTCGATTTGACCTGATTATTTCCAATAAAGAGAATTCAAATCAGGTTCTATGCAGTCGTATTTCACGGAGATTTTTCGTTCTCTTCTTAGTCCAATACGGATCATATTTCTACCTTCCGTAAAGATATATTGGTTCTATATTTTAAGTTCAATTCTGATCACTCTATTATTGATCATATGGAGAAGCTGGAAGGAAGAAGGATTTAGATCCAAGGATTATCTTCGTGAAAATTTATCTAAGAAGATATGGCTGCACAAATCCGCCTTATTGGATTATAAATATTATTTAATAAATACGTTCCTATTCGCACTCTTCTTTAGTTATTTCGTTATATCGGGTGCAGGAGTATCCGCATTCATCAGTGGACTTCTGTTTAAAATATTCGGAGAGGCAAATCATCTTTCCTCTTCCGGGACTTTTTTCATTTTAATTTATTCCATCCTATTTTGGCTTGCAAACGATTTCGGAAGATTTTTCGCTCATTGGCTTCTTCATAAAACATTTCTCTGGGAATTCCATAAACTACATCATTCCGCAAAAGTATTAAACCCTCTCACAGTGTATAGAGTTCATCCTGTAGAAGCAATCCTGGTGAATTCATTAGGAGCTCTTTGTTCCGGGATCGTAACCGGGTTAGCCGTTTTCCTATTTCCGAACGGTATCAATATGTTGTCTTTTTTAGGAGTGAATGCTGGAATTTTCGTATTTAATCTATATGCGAATTTAAGACATTCTCATATAGGTCTTCGATTTCCTAGATGGTTGAGCAAAATATTTTTAAGTCCTGCTCAACATCAAATCCATCATAGCACCGATATTAATCTTCAAAACAAGAATATAGGAGTATCTTTCGCATTTTGGGATATTCTTTTCGGAAGTCTTTATATTCCTCAGGAAGGAGAAGCAGAACAAACGATCTTCGGTCTGGAGGAAGAAGATGATAGTAACTTCGAAAACCTTTTTAAGATCTATTTTTTACCTTTTCAAAAAATACTGAGTAAGACCAGAACATTAATCACTCTTTCCAAACACGAATCTAAATCTTGAGATAAATCAAAATCCTAGAAAGGTTTTTAAACCTTCAAGATTGATCGCAGTCAATGCATTTTCAGATCATAAGGAGTTAAACTTAATCCGTTAGAGTCTTTCGAGATGAAAACGATTACAACTTGGTTTTTAACTCTGATCTTTTTTCCGCGCTTGCTTGTTCCTGCAGAAGGAAGCGTGTTCGAAAAATTATTTTTAGGAAATTTGATCTGCCAATGTAATCATAATTCAAACCGAGAGACTCATCCAAATCAGGAAGATGATTTTTTCCGCACCAAGACCGAACTGGCAAAATCAACCAACTCTGAAAAACAAGATCGTCCAAACTGCCATTCAAATCCTGAATCGACCGTGCATGAATGTGGATGCAAAAAGGAAAATTCCGATCGGATATACTCCCAAATCAGTGTATTCTCTTATTATGTAATTGTATCTCGAATTTATATCATTCCGGTTCTAGGATCTACTTTTGGAATGGAGGAATTATACTTCGCAAAATTGTCCAAAGCCCATAACAGAAAATTCAAACGTCCTCCCAAATATCTTTCCTTAGCCTAACCATATCATCTTCGAAAACTGCATATGCTATTTCGGAGAAATCTTAAGTGTATATTCATAATATAAAGGAAAGTAAATATGCTATCTCGCTATATTTCTACAACCGCGATCATTCTCTCTTTCTTCCATTTCGATTGCTCCCAGTTAGGATCTCTTTCGAACGGAACTTCTTCGGAACAACAACTTATGCAGACTCTCGTTCTTGGAGTAGCTGCAAAGGAAGGATGTTCTATCCAAAGTTTAACTCCAATTTCGAACACTCTATCATATGTACATCCCAAACGCACAAGATATGATATCCAAAATTGTTCTCCAAGCGATTTAGAAGGACTTGGATTTACAGGTAATACAGCCAATCTGGAAAAGGGATTGAGTGGCAATTCCTCAGATTCTTTCTTCTCTAGTCTTGGCAATATTGTTCTCCCTAGTTCAAATGGAGGTACAAATTTAGAAGTTTCCTTCTCACTCAAATCCGGTGGAAGTTTGACTGCATACGTCTACGGATCCGGCACTCCGATCTCGGGTCCGGCATTTCGGTTAACGGATTCTACCAAAGAGCAATTCTACTCCGAGATGTCAGGAAACTTTGAAGTAGTAAGCAAAGGAACAGCGGCCTTATCCACTGACACGAACTATACATACTGTATCGATTTCCAATATGCAAGCTCGGAGCAATGGATCAATGCCTGGCCGAAAGCCTGCTCAGAGGTCACACAGACAGAAAGAAATTCCATGATGATGTTCCCTGTCATGCAGATGATGAGTGTGCCTGCCTATTCAGGAAACAGGATCGGCTTCATTTTGAATGGAGCAAAACTAACGTCCTTTACGATTGGATCGATTTTGTCCCAAGTCGATTGATCGTTCCCACTGGGGCCGCTTTCGCGGCCCTCTTTTTTTGATCCGGATACTTGGAGGTAATCATGAAGTATCGCGTTTTCCTTTTCTATTTTTTAATTATATTTTCTTTTCATAATATTTTTTCAGGTGAGGTAGATATACCTAAACCGGTAGAAGAAATAGATCCCCATGCACACCATCGTAAAGAATCTAAAGAACAGGGTCATCATCACGGATCGAGAGCGGACCAAATTGCACCTGCTGGTCTAATGTTTCCCCATGTTCATAATAAAGGTTCTTGGGTTTTAGATTTTCGTTATATGGGGATGCAAATGTCGGGACTTCTGAATGGGAACAAATCCATGGGAACCTATGAAGCTCTTTGGTTCCCTCAATTCGATCCAAGTGTTTCTATGCCGAGTGGAAGTTTACTGACAGGAGGGCCTAATATTCCTCAAACATCCGCCAACGGATATCGTTATATGTCGGTTCCAAAATCCATGTTAATGGAATCATATATGACAAGTGCGATGTATGGAATTTCGGACGATACGATGATCATGTTTATGGTGCCGGTCGTAAAAAATCAAATGATGATGGAAACCAGCAATTTTGATTCTTCTGCAATGAAATCCGGAGGTGTAGGAGATATTTCTTTTTCTGCAGCTCATCGTATCCTAAAACGGAATGATCACGAATTCTTTTTAAACTTCGGGGTCTCCCTCCCTACCGGTTCCATTGATGAACGAGATTGGATGCCGATGATGGGAAATCAAAAGGTTCCCTATAATATGCAACCGGGCACCGGAACGATCAATTATTTACCGGGAATCGCATATTCCGGAAAATCGGATCGATTCTCTTGGGGACTAGGAGGGAATGCGAATCTGCGCAGTTCCAAAAATCAAAACCAATATCGTTTCGGAAATATATATGAACTGAGTTCCTGGATCGCTTACTCTATATTTTCTTGGACTAGCGTTTCTATTCGAGTGCAAGCAGTGTATTGGGATAATATCAAAGGGCAAGATGGTTCTTTGGATCCGAAAATGGATCCTCAAAACGATCCGAAACGACAAGGAGGAAATCGAACAGACGCATTAGTCGGGATGAATTTTCTTTTAGAAGAAAAAATTCGATTCGGTTTCGAAGTTGGTAAACCTTTCCATCAACATCTAAACGGTCCCCAAATTGCAATGCAAACAATGTTCAATGTATTCGTTCGTTATGATCTAAATTAAAGAATAGTGTAGAAGGCCCGGATCAGTTTGTATTTTGGGCCTTCTTCTTTTTTAAAAATTTCGGACTAAGAATCTTTTATAAGAAATACTTAATGGCATCATAACCCAGAACATTAGGAACAAAATAGACAATAAAACTACAATTGATGTACCTAAACTTCTGATCAAAAATGCCCCGGAAAATCCTAGTAATACCGAGGCCTTTGTCTGTAGAATGATCAAAATTCTAACGAGATCGACCGGATTGAATAGAATAACGAGTAATGCAGGGATCTCTACCGGATAATCACCCAAATAGATACTTAACATAAATACGAAAGAATCAAAAAGTAAAAAGAAGTATAACCAAACGAGTAATGCTCCGGAGACAATCAATTCTCCTTTTTTAAAGAACGAAGCCAATAAAAATCCTAAAGAAACAAATACTAAGATCAGAACAGTTCCGAAAAGTATCAACTCAGAGAATAAGATCGCAAGTTTAGGATCACTGAAAAAAAGCGGAACCCCCGGAATTCCGAGTCCGATCAGAAAACTTAAAAAAAGAGATATACTCACCCCGCAATATTTCCCGAAAAAATATTGAGACCTGGTTAATGATTTAGAAAGAAGCACTTCCGCAAAGGGAAGAGAATCGTTAAATGTTAATCCGGAAAATGTAATAGAGAATAAAGGAACGACGAATAATACCAGATTCATCTGGCTCACTACCAATCTCCCTCCGCTTTCATCTCCGAAATAATTAAGTGCTCCTGCAGAAATCGCAAGAAAACCTGCAAACACAAACATCCATTTACTTCTAATATTTTCTCTTAGCTCGAATAGGATTAGTTCTTTCATCTTCTTTCCGAATATTTGGTGTTCCAAAATTCCATTAATGTGTTCTGAAGATTCCCTTTATCATTGTTTTTTACGAAATTTCCCGGCGAATCATCAATTAATAAGGAGCCTTCTGACATAAGTAAAAAACGATCCGCAATCTCTTCTACTTCACTTAAGATATGAGTTGAAAAAACAAGCAAAGCCCCTTCTTTCTTTTTTCGGAGCAATATTTCCTTTAAAAGATTAGAGATATAAGGATCCAAACTTGCAGTAGGCTCATCTACTATATATACAGGTTTACGGATCGAAAAACATTGCAGAATATTTACTTTTTGTTTTGTTCCCCCGGACAAGGCTCCGAATTTTATATTTTCATAATTCTTGAGACCAAGTAGATCGAATAATTCCTGAAATTCTTTCGGATCGGAAGGCTCCAGTTTTTTTAAAAAATCCGCCAGTTCGGACACCATTACATTTTTAGGGAACAAAGGAGCTTGGGGCATATATCCGATCTTAGAATCGGGCTGCCCTTCTTCCTTTCTCGTAAACTCTATATGACCGCGAGTAGGTTTTACCAAACCTACGATACTTTTGAGGACTGAACTTTTTCCGGAACCATTAGGGCCGATCAAGGATAATATACTTCCTTCTTTTGCATCGAAAGAAATTCCCTTAACAGCGATTGATTTTCCATATTGAACGGTTAAATCTTTCACTTGCATCATACACGGCTCCTCATCTTAGGTTTCGGATCTTCTAGATCGATCGGAGTAACGATCGGAAATGCCTTTTCGATTGCTTGTAAAAAGTTTACGACTGGAGAATTATAAAGAACCATTAGAAAAGGATAAACTACTACCCAATATCCGAAAAAATGAACAGGCTTATGAGGAATATCTCCGAATCTATCCAGATCCAAATCATAACCATCGTAGTTATCCCAAAAATTTTCTCTAAATGAATTCGTACTATGTTTTGTATTTGTGCTGATATCGAATACGTTCTCCTTGAATTCATTCTGCACAAATTGATTGGATTCACTATTTCCTAATATACGAACGCCCCATCCGTTATCTTTCAGTATATTATGAGTAAAATAATTTCGATTACATCCGTCGGCAAAGATCGCCACTGTATTATGAACGAATAAGTTTTTTGTGAGAATACTTTCGGAAATTTCCTTTAACAAAAGACCGTAAGAACTATCTCCCCAATTATTCTCGAAGCTGTTATTTTCGATGAGTATATTTTTACTATACATCACCGCAACTCCGGCAGAGTTGTTTTCGAATTTGTTCGCCCTAAAATCATTATCCGAAGAAAACATAAAGTGCATTCCATAGCGGATATTATCATGTGAATAATTCTCCTCTATCTTGAGATTACTCGAAAATTCCAGATAGATCCCGTCCCTATGTTTTTTTAATTCATTCCCTTCTATCCTGATTCCTTTGGAAGACCAGAGATGGATCCCATTTCCTCCGGAAACTTCATTTACTGCATTTCCCGCGGAAACGTTCCCTCGGACGGTACAATCCTCTACTTCTGCAAGATAGATCGCGTATGCATTGTCCTCGAACTCATTATTTTCTATGACACAGTATTTTATTTTTTCTGCATGAACTCCGGAATACTCCGAAGTATCCGAAACTCCGCTCCCTATAATATTCAATCCGCGAATTACGACGTTATTGGCTCGGATATCCAGCACATGTTTTTCTTTTTTACCATCTAAGATAACGCCATTAGAACCTTCCAAAATTAAGGGTTTAGAAATGGATATCATTCCTTCTCGGTAGATTCCTTTTCTGATCCTGATCGTATCTCCGGAGTTTGCAGAATCAATCGCGGTTTGGATAGAGTAAAAATTACACTTATCTATACATACTTCTAACTCTTTGGAAAAAATATCGGAGGGAGTTAGACAAAAGAAGAAGGAGAACATCGCAATCAATCGCGAATATCTAAAACTGATCCGAAAATTTTCATGATACCAATCAATGATCTTTTTCATTGTTTCGACTCCAGATAGAGCCTTTATGAGTATTCAGAAAACCTTTTGCTCGTTCCATAGAGGAGAATGCCGCAAGCCCTTCCCCCATAGGAGAACGTAGTTCCGAAGAATTGACGAGCACCGCCATATCTTCGGAGATCATATGATCCGGATTTTCAAAATCTGCGAACCATACGGATCCGGAAGAATATCTTGCGGATTTTTCGAAAGAGTGAGAACATTCTATGGAATCAAAATAGTATCTTCTTCCCTTTTCGGTTAATAACTGAGCATGGAAACGTTTATCTACTATTGCCATGGAACAATGAGCACAAAGTTCTCTTCCGAATTCGGGAAGGATCGGTTCTCTTTTGGAACAGAAAACCGAAACCGATACTACCAAGAGCAAAATGATCACCGGAAAACCGGATCTATTTTGGAACATATACCCTTCTCCTTTCATCCCATATCACCCAAATGAGAATTCCAAGAGAGAGAAATAGAATGATCCCTCCCCAAGAAGGGAAACTGCAAGCAGTGATATTCAACATCTCCTTACATCCCAAAAGTGGAGGTTGGTAAGCCATCCCCGGAACCACGATCGGAGCTTCCGGATTTAGATTATGACCGTAATTATATTCCCATCTCCAGAAATCATACATGCCCAGGATCCCCAATATTACTATATTAAGAATTCCCAAAACGATTAGATATACTCTAGGATGAATAAATGTCACGAATGCTCCAAAGATCAAAAATCCCAAAACATAGGGCATAAATAATAATTCCGGAACGGATTCCGAAACGATCTCATGCATTCCTATATAATGATTTAATAAATTAATATTCTGAAGATCGTAAGTAGACGAACCTGTAATCTTATCGATCCAGATCTTCATTCCTAAACCTTCCGGATACTGAGGAGCGGCCAAAGATATATGCCAGATAGGCAAAAAATAAACTGATACAAACAAAAGACCGACTCCTAAAATTAGGAGCCGGTTCATTTTGGAGATCTTCTTTAAGAGAAGTTCCTGCATAAGATCCCTCGTTTAAGGAAGCACCCTTATGTACTGCTGCATTTCTTGGTGAAGAGCTGAACAGAAATCCGTGCAGTAGAACGGATATATTCCAGGCTTAGGTGCTTTCCATTTGAAAGTCCTGGTCTGTCCCGGCATGATCAGAAGGTTAGGCATCTCCGGCGCCCCACCCACAGCGAAACCGTGCGGAATATCAAAGTCTTGTTCCAAGTTAGTCACATGGAAGAAGACGGTATCTCCACTTCTCACCTCGATAGTGTCCGGTTTAAAGTGAGAACGTATCTGTGTCATATAAACACGGACAGTATTTCCTTCACGAACAACTCTCGCATCCTTCTCATTCTTGATCGCATATGGATGTTTATTTTCTTCTAATGGATAAATTTTCGCTGCCTTATCCATAAGAAGTTTTGCAGGGATCATTTGAGAATAATGAGGCTCTCCTACAGTTGGGAAGTCGGAAAGAAGTTCTGCCTTACCTCCTGAAATATCATAGAGCTGAGCACTCTGAGGTAATTCCATACCTACAGGAAGATATCTATCCTTAGTGATCTTATTCAATGCGATCAGATATTTTCCATACGGATCTTTGGAACTTCCACCTACGATAGAAAGGTGACCAACACTATAATAAGCAGGAAGATGTTGTTCTACTTCCCAGGTTCCCAATTCCCATTTTACAACTTCTGAACTTACGAAACAAGAAGTGTAAGCATACCCCTTTCCATCAAACTCCGTATGTAAAGGACCTAAACAAGGTTTCTTAACTTCTCCAGCAAGAGTGGATTCGTATTTTAGGATCGGAATATCCATGATCATTCCGGATCTATGTTCAGGTTTGTCCTTCACATCCATAAGTTTAGAGAAGGAGTGAACCGGAATCACTGTAGCGAGCTTTCCTCCACCCACTATATATTCTCCGGTAGGATCCACGTCCGTTCCGTGAGGACTCTTAGGAGTAGGCATATAATACATGACTCCCGGACAGTCCTTAGGTTGGAGCATTTTTACTCCACTTAACTTTTCAGAAATCGCAGGTTGATTCTCCGGAAGATAATTTCTATAATATTCTCCTCCGAAGTTAGACGCCTTTCCTTGATCCAAACATTGTTTAGCACGAACCCAGTTGAATGCTAAGATATAATCCTTATCATTCTTAGAAGCTCCTACTTCTATCATCTTATATGCTTGTTCAGAGTTATAAGATGTAAAGAAGCACCAGTCGTGAGATTTCCCTTTTCCACAATGTGATAGATCGTAATCGAAACCGGGAACAAGGATCTGGAGTTCCAAAGAAAGTCTTCCTGATTTAGGATCTACCTTCACCATAGTAACTGTTCCTTTAAAATCTCCTTTAGAGAAATTTTCTATAGGAACACTTGCCTGAGGTATTGGAACAGAGAACCTAGTCGCCGCCATCAGATACTCGGTGTTTTCCGTAGCAAAAGGAGAAGCATGGTTACCCGCACTGTTCGGGATCTCAATGATCTCTTTGGTTTCAAAAGATCTCAGATCGATCCGAGCAAGTCTAGGAGTATTGTTTGCATTCAAGAACAACCAACGACCGTCTTGTTTTCCGTCAGTCATGGACGCTTCTATATGATGACTATCGTCCCAAGGAACATATCCATGAGTAGTTCTAAGCATGTTCTTAGTTTCTTCATCATATCCATAACCGTTCTCCGGAAAAACAGAGAAGACCGGAATGATCTTGAATAAACGTGTAGAAGGAATTCCGTAGACCGACATTTGACCGCTGAATCCTCCGGAAAGGAAGGCGTAAACTTCGTCCTTTTCTCCCGGCGCAACATACACTCTCTTCGCCGCATCGGAAGCGAGAGCAGCAGTTGCAGCCCCACCCTTACATCCGTACCCTAAACTGATTAGGACCATCAGTCCGATAGGCACAAGATTCCTGAACTTGTGTATTTTCATTTTCTTCCTCCCTTATTTCTTATCCATTTTTCTAAGATATTCCAAGATCTCTCTGGCCTCAGATTCTTGTACGTTTTGGAAAGTCATCTGAGTTAGATGTTCTGCGAGAAGTTCTTGAGCGATCGGATCCTTTTGGGTCATCTCCATAGGATTCAAGATCATATTCATGATCCACTCTGGAGTTCTTCTCTCGGTTACTCCCTTTAACGCAGGTCCTACGACCTTCTCTTCGAATTTATGACAGGCACTACATTTTGTTTCGAAGTTCTGTTTCCCTTTTTGAGCCATCCCTTCGTCCAATGCGCCTAACGTAACAGAAGTGATCGGCCCGATCCCCTTACTACCGACAGAACTCTCGGCTTCTGCCGGTTTTTCTTTCCCGCAAAAAGAGAAAGCGATTAAACCTAACAGTACCGGAGTGATCTTACCGAATTTTATGATATTCTTAATTATCTTCATAAACACCCGAGAGTCCGGATCTTTAGTTTTCTGCGATCAGATCCTATGACCGGACTTCAACTCATCTAACTACGTTCGGAGAAGAAGCACCTTGACCCGGGTCAATCTGCCTAAAAAGCCACGGATGATAATTGTCATACGGTCGAAAGATGGACCGAATCGTTTTCAGATCGTCAAAACATGTAGAAAAGAATCGAATGATAATGAGAAATATATGGGACTAATGATCTTCGATGAAATATCCGAAGAAGAGATGTTATCTATCTTTTCAGGTGGAAGGAAACGTATCCTAAAAAAAGACGAATTCTTATTTCATCAAGGCGATGAAACGGATTGTTTACATCTTCTTATAGAAGGTAAACTACAGATATTTAAATATGATTCCAGTTCCAATGAGATCACTTTGAATTTTTTTAATCCGGTTTCCATGGTCGCAGAACTAGCACTTATAAACGGGATCCCTTTTCCTGCCTCAGGCAGATTCGTAACAGATGGAGCGGTCCTTTCTCTTCCTTTTAAAGAGTTACATGAAAGAATAAAAACGGATATCCCCTTAAATCATCTTTTGATCCAATCTTTGTTCACTAAGATCCAAGCTCTAAATCTTTCTATTAATCGTGGAATGACTATGGATTCCTTGCAAAGAGTGGCTCACTTTCTATATTATCTTCCTGAGAACCAAGCAACACTTGCACATTCTCAGATCGCTTCTATGCTCGCCCTAAGGCCTGAAACTTTTTCAAGAACACTCAAACAACTCAAAGATAAAGGAATTATAAACCCGGAAAGAGGCTTGATAGAAGTTTTAAAAAAAGAAGAATTAAAAAATTACTTCTAATACGTATTCGGGTAGAAGGTCCGCTAAAACGTAAAACCTCTCGAATACGCAAGCCCCAATACTGCGATCAACAAAGAGATCAGAAGGTTGATCCTTCCAAAAATGGATGCATATTTTCGACTACGGCTATCCGACCTAACTCCATTCTGCATATCCTTGAATGCAGTTGGGCCGATCAAAAAATCGTGAAGAACAGAACTTAAAAGGAGAAGAAGGAATAAGATCATTTTAACAAGAAAGACCGCTCCATGAGGAGATAGCCAATAGGAGATCTGGGAATAAACCTCGAAATATCCCTTCAAATAAGCGATGCTGATACCCGAGCACAACAATATTATAAATACATAATAAGAAAGTTTTCTGAATTGTAATGCTATTTTAAGCAATAATAGAGTTTTAACATCCGAAAGCTCTTTATCCTTATACACCGGACGAAAGATCAACACAAAGAATAGCATTCCACCCACCCAAAAGGCAGCCGCAAAAAAGTGAAATAATAGAGCTATAAAATACATGCGAAGAAAACTTTAGCCGGTCAATTTTCTCCAAAGAGCGCGACCAATAAATCTGAATTTTTCTCCCAAAGGAAATCTTCCCAAATTTGCCTGGACCACTCCTTTAGTGAATCTGGTCGCTTTGGAATAATCTATCTTTATATCCACAATAACAGGTCTACCCTCGTCTGAGATACGGAACGCCTGTTTTAATACGGAGTCTATATTCTCATTGGATTCCAGAGAAAGATATGCGGCTCCAGTTCCTTGGGCTATCCCTTCCAATTGTAACTCGCCTAGTATTGTGCAAGTTTTACGAGAATAAGGAATTTGCTGGCCTTGGGAGATCTGGCTTAGTTCTCCATCGTAAAATACACAAATTACTACACCTACGGAATTCGTACTGGCGGTGAGTAACTCCAACCCGGTCATTAGAAATGCACCATCTCCTACAATACCCACAACATTCCGATCCGGGTTTGCAATCTTAGCTCCTATAGAAGCGGGAACACAATACCCCATAGAGTTAAAATCACTAGGAGAGATAAATGTTTTAGGGCGTATTGCCGGAAATAGTTCGGCAGCTAAGAAAGTGTGATTCCCGTCGTCCACAACTAGGATATCTTCTTCTTTCATTTGTTTTCTCAATTCACGAAAGAAGATAGAAGGATTCACTTTATCCGGAACGGAATGTTTTTCCCATTCTGTTTCGTATTCTTTTTTCTTTTTCAGAATTAGATCCTTCATTTTCTCGGATCCTTTTTTCTGAACTCCGTCCTTCTTGAATTTTTCAATAATTGCACCTAATATATGTTTGGCGTCTCCTTCTAATTCGAATTTTGCAGGATAGTTTTTGGAGAATACATCCGGATTCACATCTATATGGATCAAATTTTCAGGGACCTTCATGCTAAAACTTCCGGTAGGGATTTCTGAAAATCTTGTTCCGATTGCTAATAGACAATCGCAATTTTCAAAAGCGGCTTCTCCTGCCGGAACGGAATAAGGACCAAATCCCATTCCAGTATGAAGTGGATGATTCCCAGGAAACACGCTTAATCCTTGCAAGGTAGTTGCAACAGGAGCGCCTATAAGTTCTGCAAGTTCGATCAATTCTTTCGTTGCTTCTCTTGCTCCCCAACCTGCAAAAATCCCAGGATGCGAGGAACTCTTCAGAAGATTATATGATTTTTCTAATGCTGCCTCATTGATCTTCCATACATTCCTTTCAGGTGTAAATGTTGGAATATAAGAAACTTTTCCTGAAAACAATTGTATGTTTACCGGAATTTCTATAAAAACAGGGCCTGCCTCATCTTCTGTTGCTATCTCATAGGCTTCAAATATGATCGGGATAATGTCTTCATGGGTTTCTACTCTAAAGAATTTTTTAGTGATGCCTTTTAAAAAACCAGACTGATCCATTTGATGTAATTGGAATTTTTTCCCCGTGTCCGTTCTTACTCCGCCTGAGATAATTAGCATCGGAATTCCATCTAAGTATGCTTCTCCAATTCCGCTCAATGCATGAGTCGCACCTGCAGCTGGAACGATCACTAAAGTACCTATAGATTCGGAAGTTCTACTAATCGCGTCCGCCATAAACGCAGCCCCACATTCATGGGTTACTAAATAGGGAGTAATATCCTTAGATATATTCAATTCATCGTATAGTTCCGTATTATGAACTCCAGGTATCCCGAAAGTGAATTTCACTCCGATCTGTTCCAAGGCATATACGATCAATTCTGCACCTGTCTTTTTCATAATGATTCCTAGTAATTTATGGTTTTATAATAGAACGAGCGGCTATTCTGGAGGTAAGTATACAACTTCCTAAGAAGGTACCTTCTAAAGCGCCTTTGCCGTGGATACCTCCGCCGCCGAAACCGGCTGCTTCTCCCACTGCATACAGACCTTCTATAGGATTTCCTCTGGGATCCAAAACTCTGGATCTTAAGTCGGTTTGGATCCCTCCCATAGATTTTCGAGTTAGGATAAATTCACGTATCGCAATTAGAGGCATCGCTTTTCGATCTAAGATCTTTTGGAACTTACAAGTCCTAGCACGATCTCCTCTATAATTACGAAGTTGAGTGATCCTTCTGAGTTGATCGTCGTTATGGAATGTTTCTCCTCTTTCAATCATCTCATCGTATTCCAAGATTGTTCTTTCCAATCTTTCTGCATTGATAGAACGATCTTCATTCAGTTGGTTCATTCCTTCTGCAAGTTCTGAAATTGAATTTGCCACTACGAAATCCGGACATTCGGAACTGATCTTTTTTACGAAAGGTTCGTTCCCGAAAAATACCGTTTTCAAAAATCCTAAAAAGTCCTTATTGCGGATCGAGTCGTTAAATTCAGAACCTGAAACTGCAAGTTCTTTGACTGCAATCTTCCAATTCATGATCTGCCATGAAAATTTCTCTTCTTGAGCACAGATCCTTTCTACAAGATAACGAGTATCAAAGCCGGTGACCAAAGGAATCGGTCCTATCCTTTCTCCTTTTGAATCCAGCCATAGAGCAGATTTAGGAGGAACAAGACTGAGTCCTTCTCCTTCCCATTTTGGATCAGGATGATGAACACCTGCCGCATAATTCCACATCTTATCTAGATGAGTTAGATTCGCTCCTATCTTAGCGGAAGCAGTATGAAGATCTCCGATCGCATATTTATGAGAACCGTTCAGAATGATCTCCGGGGGCTTGCCAAGGGATTTGGGCCAATGTTTCCTGATCTTCTTCATGTCTCCTGCGATTCCACCGCTAGCGAGCACGGTATGTTCTGCGAAGATCTCGTATCTTCTTCCATCCGTTTCAGATTCCGCAATACAACCTTGGATCTTTTTTCCGGAACGGATCAGTTCCTTGGCTCGAGTTTTAAATAGAAAGCGAAGTTTATTCAGATTTTTATGGGAGTATAAGTTTTTCTTTAATGCGGAGATAAGACCATCTCCCGTTCCCCAAACCATATGGAACCTAGGAACACTATTCCCCGGTTTGAACATTCCTCTTTCCACCCAATGTACGACCGGAAAAAAACCGACGGATTTTCCCTTCAAATAATAGAATATATCCTCTAAAGATCGGTTAACGTATTCTTGAGCCCAAAGTTTTGGGAACGTATCTCCTTTCGAAAATTCAGCGGTAGAATTCCAATCGGAAAGAGCCAAAGAAATACTATCCTGTATTCCGTTCCATCTTTGGATCGGAGTATCTACCATAAAGATACCTCCGAAAGAAAGTCGAGCAAGACCACCCAATCGATCCTCAGAATCACGATCTACCAAGATCACTTTCTTTCCAGCATCTAATAGATCCAAAGCGATAACGATCCCTGCGAGACCTGCTCCGATCACTAAAACTTCGGTGGATAAGGATGTTTTTTCTTTTTTCTTCTCTTCCATTTTCAGAATATAATTTTAACTGAAAATCTTTCCGACGCAATTGATCGATATCAATGTGCGCATTAACATTTATCATGTTTAATACGTTGAAACGAATTTCTTAACCTTGGAGTCATCTTGAATTTGCAACCTTTTCGAAAGAGATGATCTCATATCTTCTGTAAATGGAAACGAAGAATAAATTTCTAAGTTTCGTTCAAAGGAGAATTTATGGAACTTCCTAAAGCAAAAAAAGGAAAGCGAGCACTATTGGTAGAAGGAGGAGGAATGAAAGGAGCATTTGCGGGAGGAGTTTTACATTCTTTGAATTGTATTCTACCTGCCAAAAATTTCGATCTGGTCCTGGCTGTTTCTTCCGGAGCCTGTTGCGCGGCATATTACGCAACCACTCCCGATCCTGAACCGGTCTCCGGAGATCATACACTTTCTATCTGGAAATATGAACTCGCAGGTAAAAAATTGATATCAGTATTTCATCCTCTTTTCGGTAAACCATTCTTAGATCAGAAATATTTAATAGATTATCTATTTAGAAAAAAATACAGGATCTTAACCGAAAATTTAGGAAAAAAGGGACTACCCGAATTAAGGATTGCCGTAAGTAATCTTCGCTCCAGATCCGTGGAATATAGAAAGGCTACAAAAGAAAATCTTTTCGATCTATTAAAGGCAGCAACATCACTTCCGATCGCAACCAAAGGAAAATATAAGGTAGAAGGAGAATATTTATCCGATGCAGCAATCCTGAATCCTTTGCCGCTACAAGATCTGATCGAGGCGGGATATAAGGATATAACCGTAGTATTAAATTCTCCTATCCAACATTCTTCTCCCCCACTCACATCTATTAGCAGATTTTTATCCTTTCCTCTAGATCGAAAATTATCCAAGATCATGAAATTTTCTCATCATACAAATTATAATACTGCAAGAGAGATCGCTTCAAATCCGCCAAAGGGAGTCCGAATTTATACAATCGCACCTGAATCAAAACTTCCCGTCGGATTAATCACGACTAAACAATCTAAACTGGAACAAACAGTAGAATTAGGAAAAGAAATCGGAAGAAAGGCCGCAAAATTTTTAAAACGAAAACTATGAAAACGATTTCCTTCCCCTCTCTAAAGCCTGCACTCGATAGGATCAATTATGAATTGATAATGGACTTTGAAGAACATCATCCTCGAGTGTATATTCATCTTGAATGGAATTCTAAAGAATATAAAAAAGAACCACGTTATGAATTCCCGGAGGGGGGATTACTTTTTATTAATGTTCCAACTTGGGAGTGGATGGATTTTATAGATGGGATCCAACCTCCCGAGATGGAGATCCGGGACTTCAGGATCGAATTTATCTGCTTTCCGGAGGATAGAAGAAAAACTGAAACTGCATCCAGGTTTTCCATTCGTTATCCCGCATATCCCCAACCAATGGTGTATCTCACTAGATTCTAAAAAATTGACTTGGATCAATGCAATTCCTAGGATCTTATGAATAATTTGAGAATGAATCTCGGAATTAATATCAAATGTAGAGATAGGCTTACTCGAATGAAAAGGATCCCTTTTAGCTTCTTCCTAACATTGCTCTTCTTTTCATTCGGATCTTCCCTGTATGGATTCCAAGGGATCATGCCCACTTCATTCGGAGCAAGGCAGGCTGGGATGGGAGGTGCATTCCAGGCAGTCGGCGGATCAGTCATGGACTTGGAATCAAATCCATCTCATTTAGCGAGGCTCACTACACCTAAATGGGAATTCGGGACTTCCGTTCATTTTGCGAAAATAGAATATTCAGATTCTTTTATGGACCAGGACCCTAACCCTTCCTACCAAAATAAGATCGTGGAAACTCCAAGAGCTGTTTTTCCTTATATGGGTTATATCCATCCGGTCACAGATCGTCTCGGGATCGGATTCGCATTGTATACGCAAGGAGGAGGCGGAGGATTATTTTCGAATATAAATCGGATCGCACCCGGCAAACAAACTTTAAATGATACATTAGGTGTTGATGTTCCTTTGGGAACAGAAAGAAAAATACAAGAAGATCTTAAATTTAAATTTATGCTTACCAAGTTGACTATAGGGGCCGGATATAGATTCGGAAATCTATCGGTGGGCATAGGACTTGATCTTGCATATGCATTCATGGAAATGAAAAAGACTAATATGGATCTGAGCAGGACAATCGAGCTACCTGGAAGTTTAGCTTATAATAGCGATCCAGCTTACTCTTACGGAGGAAAATTAGGATTTTCTTATGAGCTCTCCTCTAATATCAGAGTCGCTTATTCTTATACACTCCGAAACGTTTTACATATGGACGGGCAGATGAAGGTAGAAGGAGAAAATCCAATCATAAAAAATGAATCTCGTGTATCCAGATATATGGTTTGGCCGGATAGACATGTTTTTGGGATCTCTTACAGAAACAATTCTTGGATCTTTGATTTTGATATTAAATTTATTCCTTGGTCCCAAAGTTTTCGCACCAATAGATTCATTCTGGAGCAACCATTATTAACTACTCCGGTCGGACTTGAATCAAACGTAATGCAAATGAATTTCAGATGGAGAGACCAATATTGTTTCGCATTCGGAGCGGAATATGAATGGAAATACGGATTTAGATTCAGAGCAGGTTACAGCTATGCAAAAACTCCAATGACTCCTCAAGGATTAAACCCAATGCTCGGAACTACAAATGAACATCATCTTGCAGGAGGTTTGGGATATTATACTACAAGCGGTTCGGCGCTCCATTTCGCTATAGAATACGCGTTTCCAAAATCAATGAAAGGTAGCGAGTCCTCGGATTGGGCTCTTGCACATTCCATTTTTTCCGCAAAAGAGATCCAATTGGCTCAATTCCAATTCAGTAAATCCGTTTCGGTATTAAGCCTAAGTTTCGGTATTGAAAAAAATATTTGAAAAGCCGGGCTCAAAAATGGGAATCTATTAAGCTCTTCAATTGATCAATCTGCAAAGGTTTTACAAAATAACCCAAGGGGTTAGTTAAAGCCGCTCTTTCTCTAGTAGCTCTATCCTGGTATCCAGTCACAAAAATAATAGGAATATCCCAATTCTTTTTTATCTCGGAAGCGGCAGTGATCCCATCCATTTCTCCAGCAAGAGTGATATCCATTAAGATCAGATCCGGGCGATCCTCCTTTGTGATTTGGATCGCTTCTTCTCCCGAGGTAGCGAGATCTATCACATTATATCCGATCTTTTTCAACTCTCTTCGGATTAACATGGCTATTATAACCTCATCTTCCACAAGAAGTACGTTTAAATTTTTCATCTCCGGTTATACTCGCTTTTTATATATATTATTCGGAAAATCGATCTCGCATTGAAAATTCGGACCGGTCTTAAAACGGATCTTACCGGACAATTGACTTTCCGCGATCCCTTGTACGAGTTGTATTCCTAAAGAACTGCAACTTCTAAAGTTATAATCTTCTTTCATTCCGACACCGTCGTCGGAATACGTTAAGTGAAATCTTCCATCACGACCTTCGTAAAAATGGATCGATATGTTCCCGGAAGAAGCTTCCGGAAAAGCGAATTTGACCGAATTATTCAAAAGTTCGGAAAGGATCAAACCTATAGGGATAACCATATCAAAAAGAAGTTTCCGATCCTCTATGTCCGTCTGAATGCTCAGCTCGCAGGAAGTATTAACGTTGGCTTGTAATGCGTAATTCGATAATTCGGAGATATATTGTTTTATTGGTACCGAGGACAGATCCTTTCCCGAATATAATAATCTATGGACAAGGGAGATAGCCTGTATACGATCCTGGATCCTATACACGACCGTCTTAATTTCGGGACTATCCGGATACGCCTCCGCTTGTAGAAGGATCAGACTTCCGATCACTTGCAAAGTATTATTGGAACGATGATATATCTCCCGGATCAGATTTTCTTTTTCACCTAAGGACCTATACAATTTCTCGTTCGTATCTAAAATTTTCCGATACGGGCTATTGATAGAAGAAATAAAAACCCCTCTATAAATCAGGAAGAAGGAAACAATTTTATAAATATGACCGAGTACATTATATATATCAAATACAGTTGTGTACACTGCAAATACAAGCTCGCTGAATATACAAAACACGAATGCGTATATATAATACTTAGTATGACTCCAACCGAACTTAGGAATCCTAAACCAATAAGCGATTAAGGCAAGGGTCAATACAAAAATAATAACGAACTCCGAAGCCCTTTTGAAATGTGTTAAACCGACCTCGGGAGAAAAAGTTACGGGAAGAAGGCCCGTATAATAGGTAACTGCAATAAATGCAAAAGCGGAAACTAGGATCGGCACAAACAGCATCAATCCTTTTCGTTTAAACAAACCGTTCTCGTTAGGAATAAATGCGCTCGTCAAAAAAGAAATTGCCGCGAAGAAACGGACTATGATCCAAAACTGAGTCGATTTATTGGGAGAATTCGGAGTAAGTAGATCCGGCATGCCGGAGTATCCCAGCATATGCATCATATCCATTAAGGCGATGCCTAAAAAAGCAGTCCCTAAAAATAAGGTATGTTTGTCCTTACTTTGCGCGTAAGTAAACCAACCCACTCCGAAAATAGACATCGATACGATGATGCTGAATGATTCGGCTATATTATGAAAGACAAGATATGGAGGGATTTCGGATTCGAAATATACGGACGAATGAAAAACCTGGATAATCAGGATAGGAAGAGAAGCTAGGAAAAACGCAGCGGTTACGTTTATCCAATGACGATTCGAATAAGAAATTTCCTGATCCATTATCGCCATTCCGAACCTGAAATCCATTTATAGATTATAGGTTCTGTCATTCACAATTCGCGCAGCAGGACAAATCGGAAGATTGACAAATATCAATATAGCTTGCCGATCATTCAGATCTTATTTAGAATTTGAATCTCACCTGCCCTTCGAACTCTGAATCGAATATTTAATTTCAGCAGCTTGAAAGTCCCCTCCTAACTGAATAGGAGTAAGGGCTGTATATAATATAAATCCATCCATATAGGAATCATCAACTACTTTGAATGTAATATTCTTATAATCGAAAGCTCCAAGCTCCCTCACTTTCCGAATTTAGATTTTCCTGGTTTCAAATTTAATTTCTTCTCTAATTCTGCTAAAAACTTTCGAATGTTTTCTTGTGCAGCCGCCTCGGTCGCCATCTGTGCTCTATAGAGTGCAACCCGTTGGTCTGTAAATTTTCCGATTCCTTGAGCTTCAATAACTTCATTAAATACAGATATTCCCTTGTTCTTCAAAATATATCTAACCGTAAGCTTATGAGTAAAATCCATAACTCCAAATGAGGGATTATCTAATTTCATAATTGCAGCACTCAAAATCCAATCTTCACTAACGTTTGTAGAAATAGATTCACATAAACCTGAGTTGACAATTGAATCCTTTAGCGCGCGTGTAAAATTTCGATCTGTAATTGTAGGAGATCCCCAAGGGACAGTCATCTCTCCTCCTGTGGCATCACTAATATAAATTCTATCCGCAACTTTCTTATTTGTACCAGAGTCCCAAACAATCATCTCCGTAACTCCAGCTGCAGTTACGCAACTAAGATTGAGACAAAGAACAGAAAAGTAGATTATTATTTTTTTCATATGTTTTATTCAGATCCTATATAAAAATAAAGAACTAGTTGTACCACTTATTCCTACCCTCTTCTCCACCAACGGCGAGGGTTACTCCAAAATAAATGGTATGAATAGTATCTCTTACAAAACGCGAGTAATATGGAGAAAATGCTAAATCTGACATTGCATTCGTTGTCGAGAAGCTAGTAAAATGTCCGCTTGCATCCAAACTTCTTCCAGTTGATGCAAGACGATTTGTCGCTACTTCAGAAATGGTGAGCTTGTAACCAGTGAACAAATTAACATTATGTTCAATCGGAAATATGAAACTCAAATCCAAATCAACCCCCCTACGCTTGGAACCGATAGTTGTTCGATCATTCGCAATAGTGATCGGATCTGGTGGCAATGGATTTCCCGGTAGATTTGTGATCGAGCTAGAATTTTCATTGTAAGTTCCATGATCGAGATAAAAGACTGTTGCACGTGATCTAAACTGAACCCAATCTGCTAAAGGCTGAAGATAATATAACGACAGTTGAGGTCCAAAATGGCTTTGGCTTGTCTTATAGAGAGTAATCGCTGCTCCCGGAAATGTCGCAAAAAAAGAAGGGTTGCTACTAGTTGATTCAGCTACTGTTCGTAAACCAATCCCAGTTCCAAATCTTGCAGGGATCCAAAAGTAAGAATATTCGAAAACAAACTCATTTCGATTCAAATTCATCATCGTAGTTGCATTTACAGGGCGAATCGTTGCCGAATCTGCAAATAAGAAAACATTACGATCACTTGCTGTTTCTTTAATAGAAGAATAATCTATCCAAAAAGAATATTTCCCGGAATTTGAAAACGTTCTAAGCGAGTATCCACTTCCAAATCCTCCACTTCCGCCAAATCCATAATGTAATCCTCCAGAGGCAGGAGATTTCTGAATTGCTTCTGATCTGGATTCTTCAATTGGACTCCATATCCCGTAACCAATTCTTCCGGACACTTCCCACCAAGCTGCCTGAGCGGGAAACAACGGAATGAAAGATAACGTAGAAACGAGAAGACCGAATTTCAGATTTTTCAAAATTTGCACCTCGAATTGACACGATTGTCTATTATTGATATATCTTGAAATTTTAAAATGGAGTCAAGTTTTCTATAAAAAATACAGCACAACTAACGTCTTACACGCAAAGGTAAATCTGAAATTACCATTAAATTATCCCCTACTGAAGACAGATTTAATAATTCTTAATTTAAACTTCCCTATTAAGCACTTCTTAAATGCTTAATTTAATAAGCGCTTACAATATCAAAGGCGAAATACTTCTTCAACCCTTTTTAGAGACATTAACCTTGTATCAAAGATACTTTTAAAAATCTCAGATTAGCTTGCGTGGGATTCCGAAAAAATAGAAATAATATAATCGAAGCCTCTAAGTAGGATTTATACACAGGAGAGATCTCAATTCTTAGGATTGGATTCTTATTGGGAGCAACAATTATCGAAGGACATACTATATTCTGATGCACGGTATAACCTGCTGCAACTTCTTCTGATTTACATTCAACTCCAGATGTTAAACTGATCCCCGAGAGATCAAAACTAATATTCGTTTTTATATTTTCCCAAGTCCCTCCTCTTAATCTCAGCGATCCGTCAAATTTTCCAGGAGGCAAAGAAATTTTTACTCCTTCCGAAGAAACATCTAAAGTCCCTTCTCTAAAATCCAATAAACAAGAATTTCCATTCTGTTCACTAATACATAAAGAAGCGATATCAAGAGAATTATAATCTTCTGAAGAGTGATCTATTAGTTGGATGGTTAAATAATTTTTCCCTTTTCCATTTACCAAGGCAGACGACTTTAGATTCTCATTCGTCTTACAGCTAATTGCAAAGAGGCTTATGATTATAAATGCAGCGTTTCTCCGCTGCAGTATTATACTTCCTATATCGATAAAGCTATATAAGAAATCTAACAATTGGATTTTCGTCGAATCTCTATCCGGAATGCGCACAAAATTTAACTTATACATTTTATTCACTGTATATATGAAATTTTGAATGATTGATTGAAAATTGGCGACTTCCCCCTGAAAGTCCTTTCGAAAATAAAGCTAACCAAAATGCTCTCAAGGGGAATGATTCTTTTTCATTTGTAACGACAAAATCGATCATCGTTCTTTTTCCAGGTTTGATTAAAATGCCGGGGCATCGAGAAATATCAAATATGGCTCCATTAAGCTTTTCTGAAAGATGCTCACAATTTACTTGCGAAGACAATTTCTCACCAAACAGACCTACAGAAACTACAGTATTTCCCAAGAAAAAAGTTTCTTCTCGGACCAAAATTCTTCCAGTATATTTCCCCGGCTTTATTCTTATCGTTAACTGATCATTCACACCTATATTAGTCCGACTAATTAATTCTTCCCCTAAGCATTCATTTTCTAAAGGATCTTCATTCCCGGTTTCCTGAAAACATAACGTGTGAATTTTTAAATTAGACCACTCTTTATTTTCCGAATTATCAATTAAACGTAAAACTAACGTCCCGGAGTTTGGATCATTAGAAATCAAGATACTTTCCCTAACTTCGCATGAAGTTACTAGAAAAATAGAGATCAGCAATATAAGGTATTTCATTTCTAAAAATAGGAAACCTGATCTTATTTTAAGGTGAAGCCAACTCATATACAACTTCAGCAGGTAAAAACATTGGACTCAAGATGATCTTATCAATAAGCTCTCCACCACTTCCCGGTTTTTCTAAATCCTTTTTTCCTAAATATTTAAACCGGATTTTATGAACTTGATTTGTATTTTTAAAGCCATTACATAGAAATTTTGGAAATCCTTCTAAGGAAACACCAGACGTTTTACAATTCGTAGGGGATGAAATTTTATTCTGGTCAGTAAAATAGGCAGCGGCATCGGCGAAAGACCAATGATCTACATGTTGAAATAGAATTTTTGCGATAATTGGCTGCCGACTCGGGATACTTATTCGAAGAGGCCTCTCGGTAGTGATTGTATAATTTAATATAATCGGATCTAATTCACAATTTTGTTCCAATTTATTCAAATCACTTCCAATACAAAATCGCCTAATCATCACACTTTTATCGAGCAAATGATCATCACCATGGAAAACAGAGATCTCAACTGTGATCTTTTTTCCTCCTATTTCCTGCTCTGAGTAATTCTTAATGTATTGATCATTAACGCAGCTATAACAGAAAATAAGGAAGAATATCAACAGCGCAATTGTAAGATAAGATAGAGAAGTTTTGTTTAAGAAGGAATAATTTTTTAAATATTCATTTTTTCCACGTGAGAATATTATAATCGAGCGTTTAAGGCTTATTAACTTAAAAGTTCTATAATTCATGGTGATTCAAAATACTATTAACCTTAATACAAAACTAAATCACTTATTTGGCTGAATATATTCCATACCCAAATGTGTAAGCTGAGAAGGAGAAGCAACTAAACCTAAGGAGAAGATTGCTACTAATAAAGATTCGGTTTTCCAAACCTCTTGTTTGCTTGTCACCTTTACTTTAACTTTCGTAGTTTTACCCGGCCTAATCTCAAGCTTAGGACAATCAAATCTATCATATGGAAGGAAATCACTTTGGATAAACGAAAACAAACATTGAGATTGAGTGGATTCTCCGAAACCAAAATAGGTTACAAAAGAATAATCCGAATCACCAGAATTTTCTCGAATAGTCAGTCGAGCAGAGTAATTACCTTCAGGAATAGCTATCTCTATTTGATCATTTTTACGTAAATCGTATTGCCAAGCTAATTCGATATCTTCACAGGAACTGCGGGGATCTTTTATTTCTTTTTCTCTGAGACAGAAATGCCGCATTCTAATCTTAGAAAGATCTTTTCCGGAATCATCTGTCCAAGAAATTAATAATTTTCCTTTTTCCCTGTTTGATAACTCAGGATATTCTCTTTCCAAGACGCCTCTACAAGACAGTAATGATAAGATTAGGATAAGAATAACTGCTTCTAATTTCATTATTTCGACAAAGTCACTCTGTTTTTATTTTTATTATAAAGTATGAATACATAAACTTTTATAATCAATATCTTAATCACAGTCATAGAATTCCTGACCTCCAACCATACAAGCTCCAGGTGAAAGCCCAAATTTTTTGTACATATACATAATCATGATATTTCGGAAAATCGGATTTTCGTCAAAGCCCCATTACAAGAAGTTAACATCACTTCCGTTAAGCAAGCCTTCAGCGAATCAGAATCCACATAAGCATATCTATTGTCACGGCTCCTAAACTCTCGAAATTCATTGTAATTATACTGGAATAGAGATCATCAGACTGGAATTAATCTCGCAAAAGAGCTATTTGTCCCTATAGCAGAATATCATTTATAGACTTGCAGACCGCAAGATACGCCATTATCAGAACCACATTTTAATATTCTGAAAAGGCATGATTTTTTAAAATTTTATTGTTAGTTAATTCATCTCTTACTTGCCAGAGTGAATCAAATATACAATTACGAGATAGAAGAGAAAATCCAATTAAATTGAATTTTACTATTTCAATCCTGATTTCTACTCGAACCTCCCGTTCTTAACAACAGTATTTTTATTTATTTCGAAGTTGGGTAATTTACCTGAATTTCGGCATGCCGGACACTAGGTGGAATTATTATCAGACCAAGAGTAACAAATCCAATAAGTATCGATGGAACCCATAAAGACTCATGATATTCAGTAATGACAATTCTTATTTCAGTCGTTTTATTAGCCGCAATTTTCAAAGGATTACATTCGAATTCATCAAACCATCCAAATTTTACTTCACAGCCTTTACTATTGGCGATATTTTTTATTAAATTCTTGAAAGAGCCAGTAAGTTTAAAGCTTTCGAAATACTGAGTACCCAATACTGATAAGAACGCAAAATACTCTCCAGACGGTAATTCTACTTCAAAAGAATCCTTTTTCTTTAGTTTCTTAGAATTAACTC
>NZ_RQES01000015.1 GCF_004769405.1 Leptospira selangorensis | reverse complement strand
GTTTGTAACTGCGGATTCGATTATTGATGGTGCAGATGATACCCAAGGCTGGAACCGGTTTTCTTATGTAAAGGGAAATCCAATTAACGCGAAGGATCCAACAGGGCATGCTATAAATCTTTCAAATGCAGGAGATGAAGAGCGGAAGTTATTTAAAGAGGCGACTGATTATCTGTCAAAAACGCAGAAAGGAAGGGAATTACTTGAACATTTCAATAAAGGAAAAATTGATATAGATATCAATTTCAATAAAAATGGCAATACTTCGTTTGATCCTAAGAATCCTAAGTCGTTAAATTGGGATCCAAGTTACACTAAAGTGACCGGGAATCGAGTTATAAGCCCGGCTTTGGCTCTGGCTCACGAGTTGGGTCATCGGTTGCAGTTGAGCGAAATGCAAGAAGCTGAAAAGAGCATGAGCGATCGCGCCCCTAGTTTCGATTATGCACATAATGATCCGGAAGAAACACGAAGGAGACTTGAGGAGGAAGTTGTAGATCAATGGGAGAGACCTATTGCAAAGGAGCTCAACAAATTAGGTTTCAAAGAAGGAGTGAGAGGTCATTATGAGGACTGGGAGGCAAAAGTTCGCGTAAGGGGAGGAGCCACGCTGCCGAATATCAAGTCAGTTTATGACGTCGAGTTCCGTGATCCCAACGATAAATATAATAAGTCCGGAGACATTGATGATTTTTCGAATCTCAGGAAAAGCTCGCATTTTAATGGCATACCGATAGAAGAGCGAAAATCCACTAAGGTAAGGAAAACTCAGTGATTTGTATTTTTGAAGGGAAGGATATAGCGAATTTTGTATTCCAATGATGAAATGAATTGTCATGTTTGTAGTAAGCTGTGTATTTTCCTTTTTTCGCTCGTTCATTTGTTATTCGGATTTTTCTTAATTTATAATGGCGTTAGTTTCGTTGTTTCAGCTGAAATATCTAAACTTACATATTCTTATATAATTTGTTTGGTGTTAGGCTGTAGTTCTGGCTTTTCTGTGATAGCCTTGGGAGTTATTGTTTTATTAAAATTAATTCGTTTATATGAAGCGTTTTTAATTTCACTATTGATTTTCTTTTTTTTGTTCTACTTTGGTCGAAATTCGGAAGCTATAATGAGGATTTTTTCTTTATTTAGGTTTTCTTTATTTGTATTGATGCTTGCTGCTATCATATTCTCTTTTTCTATCTTGTTTGCATATTTAATGCAAAATAGATTGGAGTTTTCGTATAGGGAGATCATGCGAAAATTTTTGTTCTTCTGCATAGTTGCTTTTTTGCCACCATTAATGGTTGCTGCTTTTGACTTTGTCCAAAGGGTCGGAGTTGAGCGACCTGTCGGAGTAAGGGAAATCGTAATTAAGTCTGGGAAAAGGAATTCAGCAGCGATAAATTTTTTTAGGGGAGAAGTCTCTGTTTGGCCATTTATGGGAAAAAACGGCGAAATCGCGGATTTGGATTTTAAATTTCGTTGCGGTCACAATTTTTCAAAAATAATTATTCATTTTTTGCAGCCCAAGCTGACTGATAGAATGTCTTTGCAAGAACGCTTGAATGCGGTTGTTACTCTTGGAAACGAAGAATTTGTTTCTCAGTTAAACGAGCTTAATCGAATACAATCAGTTGATATTTCCATTAATAGAAGATCGGATACATTTAATTTGCGAATATCCGGCGGAAATATTGATATTAGAAGAATTGATGTTATTACTTATCAGCCGAGATGGAAATGGCTGTCTGAGAGTGATTCATACGATTTCTTTTTGTGTGATGGTTCGAATCAAGAACCATCGCTACCATTGGTAGTCGCATCTCGATAGAGTTATGTTTTTTCTGGATATTAAAATATGATATGTGCTGAAGGTATTATGGTTTTTTTAGTCGTAGACGACCCTTTAGTTAGCATTTTTAATGCATCTTTGTGTTAGTAGCGTTATATTCGAAAATTAATTGAAGAATCAATACAAATGTCTTTACCCTACGGTAGATTTCATTAGGCAAAAAGTTTCCGATTTCTTCTTTTTCCTCAGAACTTGATTGAATCCCGTAGTTCTTGAATTATAGATTGCATGGCCGATATCCCATTAAACGAACTTTCTCGATCTATTTCCTTCCTTCTTTTTTGATTAGAGCTCTCTCATTTATTTTTTGTGAAAGCGTTTGTCCCAAAAACATTTCTACAATTTTCAAGTTGCTAATAGTTAGAAATAGTAAACAATTTGCAGTTTTCATTCATCTGAAACTAATTCCAAACCCGAAAAGTCAATTTACTGAAATAATAGCAAGTGATGTTCCTACTAGTTTCCTGATTTGAAACTTGAATAAGTTCATAATGAAAGGGTTGGGTAGGCATTTAGAATTTTTAAACTGAATTTGAGATGAAAAGAAAGGGAAAGAAGCTAATGATAAAAGATGAATGTTGCGCCAGAATTAGTAAATTGATCTAATCGAGTTCTCTTAGCAGTATAATAGATATTGCAAAATATTCATCTCATGCTTAAAACTATCTCATTCAGCTTTAGTATAGCATTACTACAATGTTCATCTGCAATCGGAGGTTATGATTTAATCTCGTATGGAGTAGATACCCAATATCAATTGCGTTATGCTGCTGAAACCAATTACTTTGAATCGCTTCGTGATTTAGGATTGGATTATCAATCGAGGGCTTTCTTTGTTGAATATGAAAATCTAAGTACGATTCTTTTCGATTTGAATAATAGGAAATTGAATTTCTACATGGAACCTTCTACTCTAACTGAGAAGGAAAATTATTTGTTATGGGAATTTTGCGGATCTTCAAAGGATTTTGCTGATAGTGATTTCCGTTTTTTTATAAACGATACTCAAATTGAATTATTAGCTTCTTTCGGATTTAATTTCCCATATAAAAAGTTTGGATTAGGTAGAAAGACCTTTTTCCCGCGTAAGAAGGCTGAAGAATATGTTCAGTCTGGTTCTGCGGATGGTGTATTAGCTTGTAATAGATATATTTTGATATCTCGAAAGGATTCGTATAAAAAAGGTCAAAATATATTTTCGATTAGATTTAAGCCTGATAAAATAATGAATTTTAAATTCTTATACGATCATGATTTTGTAAGAAGGTATAAACCGTTTTTCGTGGATCTTGGGGAGTAATATTAAATATTTCTCACATTCTGATATGCGGACTCCCAAAGTTTAGAAAATTTGAGTTATTCCTTCTTTTATTATGATAAAGGTATTTGGGTTCATCCTTAACTGAAGCAGCCGATTTTTTAATTCCTCTGCGGGAGCATTGATTGATTCTTCCGTTTGCTGAAATGTTCCGAAATGTATTCCAATAGAAAGTTTTGAGCCCAAGTCCTTATGGGCTTGTATTGCATCCCAAGGATTCATATGCACTAGCCTCATAAACCATCTAGGCTCATAAGCTCCGATTGGCAGAAGAGAAATATCAGGGTTACCTAATCGATTTTTAATCTCTGAATAGTGGGAAGAATAAGCCGCATCCCCTCCGAAATAAACTCTTTTATCTCCGATCTTGATCATATAACTTCCCCATAAACTACGATTCCAATCGAATATACCTCTTGCCGAAAGATGTTGCGTTGGAGCAAAAGTTACTTCAGCCTTTTTTTCGATTTTGATCGTTTGCCACCAATCCATTTCTTCGGTATTCAATATTCCTTCGGATTGAAGAAGTTCCTTATCCCCCAAAGGGACTAAAAACTTGGGTGAAAATTTTTTATTAAGAATTTTCAGAGTTTCTAAGTCTAGATGATCATAATGGTTATGACTGATGATAATCAGATCTATCGGTGGAAGATCGTCCATTTGGATACCGGCTTCTCTTACTCTTTTTGTTCCAATCCAGCTTACTGGACTGATTCTATTCGACCAAACCGGATCTGTCAGAATATTCATCTCATGAGATTGTATTAATACAGTGGCATGATTGATGAATGTGATCGCGATTTGATTTTTGTATAATGGAATTTTAATGTGCTCTTTTTTTTCATTTTGGACATTTTCCGGCCACTTTTCGAAATGAATTGTAGCCAAAAGTTTTATCATTCTCCAGATTCCGTTTTCTTCTATTTGGGTCGGGTTATAAAAACGTTTCCCATCGAAATGATCCGAGTCAGGATATTTCGTAGAAGCACAGCATCCAAATAGGAGAGAGGAAATTAAGAAAATGAACGGAAGAGCGGTGCTTTTTCCGATTCTGTTGTTACCGCCGGGAACGATTGGTATTTTCATTTTTCCCTCCTGCAATGAATAAGCATATTTAGGATTATGTAGGAATTAGGAGAAAAGGTAAAGATTCAATACTGCCGTTTGATTGCCTAATCCTACCTTGTTAATTATGATGACCTTTCCCGTTTCTATATAAGTTCGTACTATCGCATTTGGATTGGATTTTAACATTCTCAATCTTTCAATGCGTTCTTCAAAAATAAATTGACTATCTCTTTTGGGTTAAGCTATATTTCCCCCACCTATAGGAGATCAAAAATGTCTGCGAAATTCGTAATTTATAAGGATGCTAAAGGAGAATACAGATTTAGATTAAAGGCCGCAAACGGAGAGATCATTGCGGTAAGCGAAGGTTATTCTTCTAAACAAGCCTGTGAGAATGGGATTGAATCCGTTAAAAAGAATGCACCCAGCGCGCCGGTCGAAGAAGAGTAAAATTACATTTTTAAATCAAAAATCTAAAAGAGCATAGTATCTATTGGTATATAAAATAAATATTATGCTCTTCTTTTTTTCTGCTATTCCATTCTTCCTGTAAAAGCCTTCGTGTTAGTCTTCTCGCACCAAACTGGTGCGACTTATCAAGTTATCTTAAGTATTTCTATTGATCTGAATAATTGATATTTGTCAATTTTAGTGTGTTTCCTTAAAGACAAATGCATAACGTTTGTGGCCAAAGTTATATTCTTTATGCGCGGATTAAAATTAATTTATATTAATTCTATTGAGCACATTCAAAAGTAATAGACCTGCGTAATAATTTCGATCTATCTCAAGTCTCTAAAAATTGTTCG
Organism: Leptospira selangorensis; assembly: GCF_004769405.1. Lineage (NCBI taxonomy): Bacteria > Pseudomonadati > Spirochaetota > Leptospiria > Leptospirales > Leptospiraceae > Leptospira > Leptospira selangorensis. The sequence goes on along the minus strand of NZ_RQES01000015.1, from coordinate 54,068 downwards.
ATTGTGATCCTTGCTCTTCACATGAAGGGCGCAATAAGAATAGAGGAAGAGAGTGTATGAACTTGGAGTTGGATCAAGTTGTCGATATGCAGGTGCTATCAGCAGAATCCGGAGCTGGAAAAATTCTGATCATAGAGGATTCGCCGGAGATTGCATTAGTTTACGATCATTTTTGCAGAAAGATGAATTGGGACTTCGATATCGCGTCTAACGGAATAGAAGGGATGAGGAAGGTTCTTTCTGCTCCTAAGCCTTATGCCGTGTATCTTGTCGATCTGGTAATGCCTGAGCAAGATGGCCCATCTTTTATTAGGGATCTTAAAGAAAGAGATCCGAATGCGATTATAATCGTACAATCCTCTTTAGAGGCGCCTGAGAAAATTATAGAAGTAATGAAGCTCGGTGTTTTTGACTACCTAGTCAAGCCGATCAAGAAAGAAGACTTTGATAGAGCGATTATCTTGGCTTTGCAATATAATAATCTACGGGCTTTTCAAGCCGACGTGGAAAGATCAAATCGTAACGTATTAAAAGAACAGTTGGATTGGTTAACGTATAAAGAATCCCTCCGGAAGTCTGATGAAAATTCATTATCCCTTTCTACGATTAAATCCTTAAATACTTCCTTTTCCCAGGGCTCGGGGATAGGTGCTATTCTTTCCCTTCTTGATCTGTTGAAGATGGGGCATCAGGCTACTGAAAATGGTGCACTAGTAAGTAACGAAATATTAAATCTTCTTTATGCAAGCCAAGATATCTTAAGAAAGCAGCTCGGCGCTTTATCCACCATTCTATCTTTGGCAAGCGAACAGGCGAAGATGGAAACAATTTTAATCGGCGACTTGGTGCATATTCTAACCAAGAGATCGGAGATATTTGTTCCCTTTTTGGATAGGAAAGACCTAAAGATACGGTTTTCGTCCAGCAAATCGAAAGAATCAGTCAAGATACAGATGGATTGGTTGGGCATCGTATTCGAGGAGCTAGTCTTGAATGCAATGAAATACTCCAAGAAGTCCACCTTCATTGACGTTTATTTCAGTAAGATCGACGGATATTTCTGCTTAGCAATCAAGAATGTTGTTACCTCCAGTCAGGAACTTGTGGATGAAGAAAATAAGGAAGTATTAGTGACTCGTCCTTTTTATCGTCTCCTTCCTCCTGTCGAGGAATTTTCCGAGTTAGAAAGGTTCGGCATGGGCCTGGGTTTAACCGCCGTAGATATGATCGTAAATAAACATCGAGGCATATTTAATATTCATAATGTTTCTGATCATACTGCCGCTTCGGTGGAACCATGTGTAATGGCTGAAGCCTTCTTTCCAGTTGTAGTATCTCAACCGGTGTGCTGAATATATGGAAGTAGATTACGAAAACCTGTTGAAAGATTATTTAGTGGAAACTAGAGAGCTACTTGATATGGCAGAAGAGTCAATTCTTGAATTGGAGAAGGACTACCATCAGGATCAGATTAATACACTCTTTAGGGTGATCCATACTATAAAGGGAAATTCCGCAATCTTCGATTTTCCTTTAGTCACTAGCTTGGCTCATTCTTTCGAAAATCTATTGAATCAGTTGCGTAAGAAAGAGGCCAAACCTTCCGATCGGGAGATCGGTCTTTTTCTAGATTGTATCGATGCTCTGAAAGAAATGAACGAGAGCAAAGATAGTATTTCGGATTCGAAAGTTTCAGAATTGGTCTTTAGGATCAATGATGTCCTAAAAAAAGAAGATGAGAACTTAGGGTCGGAGGAGAAACCTCAGTTCGGATTATATTCTCTCCCCAAAAAAAACAAAGCTTTAACTTTTCCCCCTAATGTAGAGGGAATTTCATTCAAAGACGGGAAAGTATTGATCCCTAAAAGTTATATTGCGAAGGCTGAACAGGCAGGTTCTTCTCTTTTTCTGGTTAAATTCCAGCCCAAGGATCCTGAGGATAAAAATTGTTCCAAGATTATGGAAAAATTTTCCGATTTCGGTCTGATCCTGAGTCATGGGGACTTTAACGGGAAGAACGGATCACAATCAAACGGGCAGAATAATGAAATACATTATGCAGTCGTAATGTATTCTTCTGACAAGGAAAGTTTTCTGAAACTTTCTCCGGTTTCTTTACTCTCTGCATCCACAATTTTTAAACCTGATACGAAGAACATCACGTCGGTTGCACAGATTGAGCCGGATCGTCCCGTGCAATCAGCGATTGTTCAGGAAACTCAAGCCAAGCCCAAAGATATTTCGGCCGAACACTATCTCAAGATCCCGCTACAGCTTTTGGATCATATGATCAATCTTGCCGGAGAAACGATTATAGTAAGAAATCAACTGCTTCAAAAGATAGAGAGTTATGATGATCCTTCTTTGTTATCGATCGTGCGAAACTTGAGTCAGTTGATTACCTCTTCTCAAGAAAGCGTCATGCGAACTAGATTACAAAAACTAGAATCGCTTTATAAAAGGATTCCAAGATTAATCCACGACCTTGAGAAAACCACAGGTAAGGAAGTTGAGTTATCCTTAGTGGGGGGAGAAGTCGAACTTGATAAAAATATAATAGACTCGATCTCGGATCCGATTACGCACATGATCAGAAACTCGGTGGATCATGGGATAGAATCTCCCGAGGAAAGAGTTTTGGCCGGAAAGCCTAAGAAGGGGAAAATACTTTTATCCGCATCCTTAAGAGGAGGGAACGTTATCCTTAAGGTCGAAGACGACGGTAGAGGTTTAAATATCGAAAGTATTAAGAATAAGGCGATCGAAAGAGGTCTTATTACGGAAGAAGAGGCGAAAAGGAAATCTCCGGAAGAATTGTCCGAGTTTATTTTTTCTCCCGGGTTCAGCACTGCTCATATGGTCTCTTCCACTTCGGGCCGAGGTGTCGGCATGGACGTTGTAAAGATGAATTTCCAGAAAGCCGGAGGGACAGTCTCAGTTTCTTCCAGACAAGGAGCAGGGACTTCGGTTATCGCAAGCTTACCTCAAACGCTTTCCATCATTAATTGCCAAATGGTTCGGACTTCCGAAATGCTTTTTGCAATTCCTCAGCAGAATATCTCGGAGCTCATTTTATTGGATCGAAAATCCGTATCATATCTGGAGAAAAAAATGGTCTACCGGCTAAGAGGCCACCTTCTTCCTTTGATCGATACTGGAGAAATACTTGGATTATCTTCCGATCATTCAAGAGAGGCTAACGACAAATACATCGTAGTTGTTCACACCGAAAAACATAAATTTGGAATGTTGATAGAAGAGATTGAAAATCCGGAAGAGATAGTGGTTAAACCCCTCTCTAAGGATCTGGCAAAGATTAATCTTTATACGGGCGCAGCGATATTGGGAGACGGAAATGTAGCGCTGATACTCGATATTTCCGGGATTAGCAAATTCTTAAAATTACATACGAATATAAAAGAGGAACTCCGTACTAAATCGATTAATGAGATCGAAGATCGTGAACATTATCTTCTTTTCTCTGTCGGTAAACAATTGTTCGGATTAGATTCGAGATTCGTTATCCGGATTGAACAAGTGGATCCGAAATATTTCGAAAGGGTGATTGATAGTGTAGTAATGCAGTATCGCGGAGAAGTCGTAGAACTTTGTAGATTGGATCGTTACTTCAATTTGAAAGAAGTAGGAAAGGATGCCGAAAGAACTATGATCCTTGTCCAGACTTCTCTCGGCAAAAAAGGGATCCTTGTAGAAGAAATTCATAATGTAGTCGGGGAGATAGGTTCTTTTGCTAAGAATGAAGACCAATCTTCCGGAATCATTGGTAACGGGATCGTATTGGCGCAAACTGTAATAGTCATCGATCCGATCGTTGTTTTGGAAAAGATCGGAAAAGATCCGATCTGTCACGAGGTTATTTCGGAGTAATAGATGGCAGAGCAGGAAGATAAGAAACAATATTTATCGTTTTTTCTCGGAACCGAAATTTACGGACTTCCTTTGGAAGGATGTAAGGAAGTGGATCATAATAAAAGAATATTAAAAGTTCCGCATTCTCCTGAATACATTGAGGGGATTGTAAATTTACGTGGAGATCTGGTTACTATACTGAATTTGAGGTCACTCTTCGGAAAGGACCGGACAAACGGAGAAGGAAAACATTCTCTTATTCGTTTGAAAGGGAAGAAGGAAACCTTCGCTATCCTTTCCGATTCGGTTTCGGATATCGTAGAAGTTGCTAATAAGGATCTGGAGAGTTGCCCTTCTCATTTAAACGAGAAAGAGGCGAGGTTCATTCGAAACGTAACCATTTTAAAAGATAAGACCATGATTATTTTGAATAGGGAAGAATTACTACGTCTGGAAGACGAGTGAGGAGAATTTTATGTTGGGTTTTGTTTTTCATAGCAAGGAAAAAGAAAGTGAGAAGAAACAAATGTCCGTTACGATCACGGATCATGAACGTACGGTAAAAGAAGGGACAACCCTTGTTTCAATGACCGATTTGAAAGGACGAGTCATCTACGCTAATAAGGAATTTTTAGAGATAGCGGGCCTGAGCGATGAAGAATTGATCGGCAAACCTCATAATGTGGTGAGACACCCTGATATACCTAAAAGTATATTTAAGGATTTTTGGGATACTATTCAGAGCGGTAAACCTTGGAGAGGGATCGTCAAGAATAGATCAAAAAACGGAGATCATTATTGGGTGGATGCAAACGTTGCGCCAAAAGTAGAGAATGGAAATATAGTCGGCTTTATGTCTGTCAGGAGAACTCCGACACGCCAACAGATAGAAGCGGCCTCCAAATTATATTCCGACATACTTGCCGGGAAACGACAATTGGAACCTACTAAGAAGAGAAAAATATCCATTAAAGCAAAGTTATTCTCATTTATCTTTCTAAGCGTATTGGGATTAGGAAGTTTAACGATATCCGAGCTTATGGGATTTGTTCCCGAAGTTTCTTTCGGTATTGCCGGAACATTTGCGGCGGTTCAGATCATTTTAGGAGTGTATCTAACTTTATATATTCTTAAACCTTTAAAAGAAGCCACCGATATAGCGAACAAAATAGCGACCGGAGATCTTTCAGTTAATATTGCTCATAATCGCAACGACGAATTAGGAGAACTGGGGAAAGCGATCCTGAACATGTTGATCAATACGGCTGCCTTGATTTCCCGTTTGAAAGAGAATGGAGACATTCTTTTTACTTCCGCGCAAGAGTTATCAGGAGCGAGTTTAAACTTATCCTCAGGGATCGAGGAAATGTCTCAGCAGTCGCAGACAATCGCCGCTGCAGCCACTCAGATGAATCAAAACTTAAACGTTGTTTCGAGTTCTATTGAAGAGATGTCCGTATCTGTGGGAGAAGTTGCGAAAAAGGCGGCAGATTCTGCTAAGATAGCAAGAGAAGCGAATTCGACTGCGATTGAAACTAGTAGGCTCGTAAAAGAGTTAGGAGAGAATGCGGACGAGATAGGAAATGTAATCGAAAGTATCTCTAACATTGCCGCGCAAACCAAACTACTTGCTCTAAATGCTGCGATCGAAGCTGCGGGAGCAGGAGAAGCCGGCAAAGGTTTTGCAGTAGTCGCATCGGAAGTGAAAGAACTTGCTCGACAATCCGCGGAATCGTCCGAGGAGATCAAAAGTAAGATCTCTGCGATACAAAAGAGTACAGAAAGGGTGATCGAATCTATCGGCAAAATTACAAGCGTAATCGCCGAAGTAAATGAGATCAGCGGAAGTATTGCCTCTGCAGTAGAAGAACAATCCATCACAACCAAGGAGATCGCGGCAAATGTGAGTCAAACTTCGCTTACTTCGAACGATGTGACTAAGAACATAAACGGGATCTCGACTGCGTCTCTAGACGGAGCGAAAGATTCAAGTAGTGTATCGAAACTTTCTCAATCTCTACAAGATCTCGCCGCAGGTTTGACCATGTTAGTGAATCAATTCAAAATTTCTAATACGTCAAAGTGAAAGGTGAGCCCTTGGAATTACCTCTAGAAAAAAACAAAACGATTAGAAAGGTTTCGGTCTTCGTCGTGGATGATTCTTTGGTCTATCGGAACCTTCTTCGGAATACCTTTTCGCAAGACGGCGAGATCGAATTTTTAGGAGCGGCGATAGATGGAAAATTCGCTCTTCCTAAGATCGCACAATTGAAGCCCGACTTCGTGATCTTGGACGTCGAAATGCCCCAAATGAACGGGATCCAAACGTTAGAGGAAATTAAATCCAAATTTCCGGAAACTAAAGTGATTATGCTTAGCTCTCTTACTCAAGACGGAGCTAAGATCACATTGAAAGCCTTGGAGATGGGAGCGATCGATTTTGTTCCGAAACCTAACGGGGGACAAGAGCTAGCGTTAAGCGAAACATTAGAGCTATTGACTTCTAAAATTAAGGCTCTAAGTCAGATCAAACCTTCCGTTCAGACCTCTTTTCAAACGAAAAATCCTCCGGTCAAAACGACACAAAGTCTGCGAGAGAAAAATTGCACGATATGTGCGATAGGGATATCAACCGGTGGGCCTATCGCTTTGCGTCAATTATTCTTGAAGTTGTCGCCCGATCTTACCGGAAGTATCGTAATCGCTCAGCATATGCCACCGCTGTTTACCAATTATCTAGCGGAAAGTCTTTCACAAGCTGCACATATGCCGATCAAGGAGGCAGAAGACGGAGAGGTTTTGAAGAAGGGAGTCGCCTATATCGCTCCCGGAGGTAAACAACTGCAGATTATCAACGGCGTTTCCGGTCCGACTACAAGAGTTTTTAACGGTCCTGAAGAAGAATTATGTAAACCTTCCGTAAATATCCTTTTTAGATCTTTAGCCGAAAATTTTCCGAAAGAAACCACTGCAATCATTATGACTGGGATGGGAGAAGACGGTTATCTTGGAATGAAAGAGTTGAAGAAGAACGGAGCATACCTGATCGCGCAGAATAGAGAATCATGTACCGTTTTCGGAATGCCGAATCGTCCAGTCCAGGAAGGGCTTGTCGACGAAGTGTTGGATGTGGAAAGGATCGCCGAGAAGATTTCTAGTTTATTACAAAGGACCCAATCATAATGCAAGATGGCACCTTCGAACTGATGGAAATGATAAAACAAGCGACAGGTATATCCCTAACCGAAGAGAAAGTATATCTTCTGGAGAGTCGCCTTTCTGATATATTATCAGATTATAATTTATCCGACTTCGGAGAACTGTCGAAAAAATTCAAAGAAAGTTTGGATCTAGAATTTAGGGAGAAGGTTATAGATAGAGTAACCACTCATGAAACTAGATTTTTTAGGGATGAAAGTATTTTCGGAGCGATCTTAGAAAGGATCATACCTGAAATATTGGAAAGAAAACAACAAAGAGATCCGAAGATAAGGATTTGGTCGGCGGCTTGTTCAACAGGACAGGAACCTTATTCCGTAGCGATCTCTATCCACGAAAGATATCCTCAGCTATTCAATAATGTCAGTATAATAGCAACGGACATCGCAAAGGATACGATAGAAAAAGCCAAAAGCGGAATTTATTCTGCGTTTGAGATCGGTAGGGGATTGTCCGATGCTCATTTGGCTAAATATTTCGATCCATTTTCCAAAGGATTATATAGGGTAAATGACGAGATAAGATCCATAATAGAATTCAAACAGCATAATTTGATCTACGATCCTTATCCTTCGGATTGTGATCTGATCCTTTGCCGAAATGTGTCCTATTATTTCGATCATCTGGAAAGAAAGAACTTATTCAATAAAATGGAGAAAACCCTAAATCAAGATAGCTTTCTTATATTAGGTTCTGCCGAATCCATTTCAGAATATTCGAGAAATTTTATTATCCGTGAATTCGGCCTATGCCGCTTTTACGAATTGAATCCTTCTAACTTCACGTTATTTATTAAAGGAGCTTAATATATGGGGAATTTAAAAATATTGGCGGTAGACGACTCGGCAACTATGAGAAGCCTGGTTCAACAAACATTAGGGATCGGTGGTTACGAAGTTACTCTTGCATCCGATGGCAAGGACGGTATAGATAAATTCGGTGATTCAAGTTTTGATCTGGTCATAACGGATATAAATATGCCTGTAATGGACGGAATAACTTTTATAAGAGAAGTTAGAAAGAGAAATACGGATGTGCCTATCCTGACTTTAACAACCGAATCGGAAGAAAATGTAAAGCAAAAGGGAGCGGAAGCCGGAGCAAACGGATGGATCATCAAACCTTTTCGGCCTGCACAATTCCTTGATATTATAAAACAAGTTTTGCAGTGAGATTATATTTCTACTTTTCGAAAATTATATTTTAGACAAGCCGGAGAGGAGATCGTAAGGAATCTATTTGCGGAAGCCGCTCGAATGGCTCCCGCAAATTGGATTTATCTCATTTGTTTAAGAAGTGTCTTCCCGATTATCACTTGATAAAAAGTCGGAAGTAATCTCTGCATTAGATCTACAAATACTGCATCCGGTCCGATTAGAACTCTGCGAGAATTCTTCTTAACTGCCTTTAAAATAACTTTGGCAGCTCGTTCCGGTGTAGTGATAAACTGAGCGGACATTTTTTCTCCCGCAGTATTCGGATCTATTCCTAGGGCTCTTACGCTATCGTTCGTCTTAGAACTTTTTGCTATCGCTGTTTTGATCCCGCCTGGATGAACGCTTGTAGCTGAAACTTTTGCCTTCGTAAGATCCAATTCTTGTCTTAAGGTTTCTGTAAATCCTCTGACTGCAAATTTGGATGCGTTGTATGCGGAAGTTCCCGGAACTGCAATGATCCCGAATACACTGGAAGTATTGATGATATGACCTTCTCCGCTTTCTTTTAGATAGGGGAGGAATGCTTGGGTTCCGTTTACTACTCCACCAAAGTTGATATCCATTACTCTTTGAAAGTCTTTGGATTCGAAACCTTCTATCGTGGAACCGAATGCTATACCTGCGTTATTGAATATTAAATTTATCTTATTATGATCTTTAGCTACCTTGGAAGCCCAATCAAAAACCGCAGATCGATCTGATACGTCCAGTTTTTGGCTGGTGACGGAAATATTCGGATTCTTCTTCTTTACCAATTGGACTGTTTCTGAAAGACCTGCTTCATTTACGTCCGATAATGCAAGATTACATTCTTGCTCTGCGAGTTGAATGGCAAGTTCCCTTCCCATTCCTGATCCTGCGCCGGTAATAGCAGCCACTTTATGTTTGAAACTTTTCATTTGTTTTTTCTTCTTCCTATTTTGTGTTTATCCAAAGGATAAGTTAGAGTCGTTTACGTTCGCAAAATTTATATCGAATAGATCCATTAAATAATTTTGATGGAATCTCCAAGGGCGATTTGCTCCTCTTTGAGGGAATTGATCTATTGCTCTTTGGATGTATCCTGAATTCAGATCAAGGATCGGCTCCTTCTCCATTTTTGCAGGATCACAAAGAGGTACGCATTGTTTGTAACCTTTCGATTGCATATGGTTCAGAAGTCTTGCAACGTAAGTAGAAGTTAAGTCAGCTCTTAAGGTCCAAGATGCATTCGTATAACCCACGCAGAATGCGAAATTCGGAACCCCACTTAACATTAATCCTTTAAAAGTAAATTGTTTAGAAATATCCACTTCCTCTCCATCCACTTTCAACTGGATCCCGCCGATAGCGAGTAATTCCAGTCCTGTTGCGGTTACTATGATATCCGCTTCTAATTCTTTTCCTGATTTTAATCGAATCCCTTTGGATGTGAAAGTTTCAATATGATCCGTGACTATGGAAGCTTTGCCCTTAGAGATCGATTTGAAAAGATCAGAGTCAGGAACCAAACATACCCTTTGGTCCCAAGGTTGGTAATTCGGTTTAAAATGGGTATCTATGTCATAACCTTTAGGGAGAGAGACTTTTAATCTTAGCCTAATCAACCATTTCGCAAAGTTAGGAGATCTTTTGCAGACTTGGTAAAACCAAATTTGGATCAGAATGTTTTTGATCCGAGTGATATGATGAGCCAGCTTCGCAGGCAGAATGAATCTTAAAAAATCGGCGACTATATCTTTGGACGGAAGACTGGTGATGTAAGTAGGCGACCTTTGTAACATTGTTACATGCGAAGCATCATCCGCCATAGATGGAACTAATGTGACAGCAGTTGCACCACTTCCGATCACTACGACTTTTTTTCCTTTGTAGTCTAACTTCTCCGGCCAATGTTGCGGATGGATGATCTGCCCTTTAAAGTTCTTTGCTCCAGGAAAATTTGGAGTAAATCCTTTATCATAATTATAATAGCCACTGCAGATATAAAGAAAGTCGGCAGTGTATGTGCGTTTTTCTTTTTTGGGTCCTACTTCTACGATTAAAGTCCAAACATTTTCCTTACTGGACCAAGAGGTGGATATTACTCTATGCTCAAATCTGATATTACGATCTATTCCGAATTCGGATGCAGTTTCTCTCACGTAATTTAGGATAGAAGGTCCGTCGGCGATTGCCTTCGCTTCTTTCCAAGGTCGAAAAGAATAACCCAAAGTGAACATATCGGAATCGGAACGAATTCCAGGGTAACGAAATAAACTCCAGGTTCCGCCGATATCTGCTCTACTTTCTAATATTGTGTATTTTTTACCCGGGCAAAGTTTTTGCAGATGGTAGCCTGCACTGATCCCTGATAAACCTGCTCCTACAGTGATCACATCGAAATGTTCTTTTTGCATTTTTTCCTCGGCGGATACATTCTATCGATTCCATTGAACGAACCGATTACATCCCGCTTGTCTGAAAAGGATTTTGCATTAAAACCGAGTAAGATTCGACTGATCTTATAATATCGCCCTCAAAAATTCGTTCGAGATGATAAGAATATACCGGATTTTCTCGATTCTTCTGAAATAAAACAGCGTTCAGACGAAACCCCGATTTGTAGTAGTTTATAGTTCAAAGTAATCCCTAAAAGACTTGCCTAGATATCAAAATTGGATCATGGAGAAGATCATGAAGTATTACTCTGTAGCAGAATTGAATATTACCAGTGCTCGTTGGATCCCAGCCTATGTTCGCAATGTAACCAAGATGGTGGAAAAATTCGGGGGAAGATATCTTTCCAGAACTACGAATATGGAGAAGATGGAAGGGGACAGAAAACTTCCCCAATTATTTTTGATCATCGAATGGCCATCTAAAGAAGCAGTCCAAAACTTTTATAATTCCGAAGAATATAAACCGTTTCTGGAAAGTAGACTAAAAGGTTCCAATGGGGAGTTTATTTTAGTCCCGGGCGAAGATGTGAACCAGCTCGCGAATGTTCCGGATTAGGATCAAACAATGGCAATTAATGAAAAAACGGCCGAACGTGTTCGAAAAGCTCTTACCAAACAAAAAGAGGTAGAGGAGAAAAAAATGTTCGGCGGTCTCTGCTTTATGGTAAACGGAAAGATGTGTGTTTGTGTCAGAGATGAGGAACTTATGTTTAGAATAGATCCCAAAGATTACGAATCGGTCTTAGAAAAGAAAAAGGCCAGACCGATGATCCATAATGGAAATCTGATGAAAGGATTTGTATTCGTACATGTAGATCAGGTAAAACCGGACAAAGAGTTCGGATATTGGATGGGACTTGCTTTGGATTATAATAAAGACGCTAAAGCAGCCGCTAAGAAAAAGACGGCGAAAAGGAAGGTCCCAGCTCCTAAAAAAACGGTTAAGAGAAAATAAGAGTCAAAAAGATTTTTCCTCACTTTTTAATTCGTTTAGAATAGTTATAAGAGCGCCTTCCTTTCCAAAAATCGATTTACTTCCTTTCAAGTAGCTTCCAAAATCGACCGCTATGAAAATATTATCAGTTCTATTTTTACTAAGTATAACATGCGTTTTGTTTTCCTGCGGCAAAAAGGAAGCGGATGCAGGTAAAGGTGTGATTACATTTGTTGTTGGGAATGTAACCTTAGAAAGAGGTTCCGAAAAGTCCAAGGCAGAAGTGAACAAAGAAATCCAAAACGGTGACACATTGGTTACGGACGAAGGCGCTACGGCAATGATCGCATTTGGAGAAAATGCTTCCTTGTTGGAGATCCAATCCGGTTCCAGATTCCGTTTTGATGATATCAAATCGGACAAAAAGTTTTTCCAAGAAAAGGGAAGATCTTGGCTTCTCTCCAATAAACTTGTAAAAGGTGAGGGGTTAAGCTTAGGAACTCCTACAACTACTGCGGGTGTTAGAGGAACTAAGTTCTATACAACTGTCGTCGAGGATGTGACTCTGATCTGTCATTGCCAGGGTAAGGTAGAATTGGAGAATAGTGCAGATCATTCTAAAATGGTTCCTACATCTGATTATCTCACAGTTACAAAAGGAACAAAAACGATAGTGATCGATAAAGAAGATCTAGCAAAGATCGGGATCCCTTATGTTCATGATCATAGTGAACTTGATAACTCGCCTCTTGGAGAAAAAAATAATTTGAAGCAGGAAGATTTTCTGAAGATCCAGGAGTTAGCTAAGAAAAAATTATCGGAGAAGTGATTAGGCTTCGTCTATTTCAACATTCTCTAATGTATCAAAAAAGCCGGTCTGCAGAAGTGGACCGAAATCCACCATATCCTCTGCGGAAAGTTTAAGGCCGTTTTCCATGGAGTAGGCCTGTAGCAAAGAAGCGCAGGCCAAATGGCTTTCTTGCAATTGAGCGTGGGCTCTCGCTTTTACAACGAGTATGTCCGCGTCCGATTCTCCGAAATATTTGATATATAAATCTATAAATTTAAGTGCGTTCTTATGATCGGAAACTTTCAGATAACACTGAGCGATCATATCGTAATGCAGAAAGGTTTCTTCTTCGTCCATTCTCATGGCGGTTTTTAAAGAAGCTAGGGCTGAGTTATAATCTCCTCTCTGATAATACAAATATCCAAGTTCGGACCAGATATCTTTTCGTTTGATCCCTCTTCCTCTGGAAAGTTTTTCTTGGGACAAAGCTTGTTTTAATACTTGGATTGCCTCATTGGATCTATCTGTGTCTTTTAATAAACTCGCGAGAGTGAGATATAATTCCAACTGGTCCGGAAATATCTCGATTGCGGTGGTGAGGATCTTTTTCGCGGATTTAAAATTGTGAACCTTGATGAGATAATTCGCATAATACAGTCTGCTTTCGGGATGAGTGGAAAAACGGTCCTGTAATTCCTGAAAAAGATTCAAGGTCTCTCTGGTATTTCCAATATAATATTGGCACCAAGCCTGGCGGTTTTTCACCTTTACGACGGTTTTGGGATTTTTGGTAAAATTCAGGGATTCCTTGTATAGGTTAAACGCCTTAGTAAATTCTCTCTGCCTTTCCCGATGGATGGCGCTTATGATCAGTTCCCTAAAACCCACGACTGGGACAGGCTAAAAAAATTCCTAAAATAATCAAGTTTTCCACAGATCAACCGATGATTGAAACGGGGGCAAAGGAAAGAAAAAATCCCCACTTGAATCGAGGTAAAGAAAATGGAAATCGGTAGCCAAACCAGCCAATCTCTCATGATCGAAAGAATCGCCAATCTGCCTAGAGAAATATTCCAGGCTCAGTCGGACATGAATTCTAAACTTTTGAAGCTGAACGTAGAGGCTCAAGTACAAGCCCAGGCTTCTGAAGGTAGATCCAGACTTTTGGATCTTTACGTTTAATTAGGATGTAGGAATTCCACAAGTGTATTCATTTCGTTTGTAGGAGTTCCCACATCCGCAGTCACTAGATTAGTTTTTATTATATTCCGGCCTTTTTCTATCTTTAAAGGCTTTCATCGCCTCTCTAAAATCCCTGGAATCCATAAAACTTGAATTCCAAACAGCGACATAGTTCAAACCGACAGCCAAAGGTTTTCCTTCGGAGTAGTTCATTACTTCCTTAGTACCTTCTACCACTATTCGTGGATTTGCAGCGATCTCGGAAGCAGTTGCGATTGCACCTTCCAAAAGTTGGTCCTGGTCTTTGAATAATTTAGAGACAAGTCCCATTCTGAGAGCTTCTTCTCCGTCTATGTCTTTTCCTGTGTAGGCGAGTTCCCTTGTGTTTCCTTGCCCAATGATAGAAGGAAGTCTGTTGATAGAACCCATATCGGCTACGATTGCTACCTTTGCTTCCCTTAGGGAGATACTTGCATCGTAGGTTGCGTAACGAATATCACAAGCAGAGATTAGATCCAGTCCACCACCGATACAATGTTTTTGTACTGCAGCAACAGAAGGTTTAGGAGAATCATAAACTGCGTTGATCCCTTTTTGCATTCTAAGGATCAGCTCGTAGAACTTTTTACGATCGTCTCCGTAAGTGCCTTGTACTACGGATCCAAATTCTTGGAAGAATGAGTCCAGATCTAAACCTGTGGAGAATGATTTGCCTCTTGCAGCAACTACGAAGGATCTGATTTTTTGATTGGAGTTAATTTCGTGTACAACGTCCGGAAGGTCTCTCCAGAAACTCCAGTTCATCGCGTTTCTTTTGTCGGGACGGTTTAAGAAGACGATAGCTACTCCGTCTTCTCTCTCGACGATTTCAAAGAATTCAAAGTTTGTCTTCATCGGGATCAGAGTTATCCGAATCAGCCGACGAGTAAAACGTTTTTTAGACCTCGTGTTTTGCGGGGAAGCTTAAGGTGACTTTACAGCCGTTTTCGTTCTCTAAGCTTAATTTTCCTCTTAGAAGTTTTACGAAAGAATCCACCAAAGAAAGTCCCAAAGAGCCTGAATTGCGTGTTTGGGCCAATATATCATCAGATAGACCCACTCCATCATCTTTGACTTCTAAGAAATATCGTTCGTCATTCAAACTAAAACGGATCAATATAGAACCACTTTCTCTACCTTTGAATCCATGTTTGAATGAGTTAGTTAAAAGTTCGTTTATGATCAATGCACAGTTCATACCCATCTCGCTTGGGATCTTTGGAGTTTGGATATCCAATACTAGTTTGAACTTAGAACGATCTATCTTATATACTTCGAATAAAAGATCGGTAAGTTTGCGAACATACAGATCAAAACTGATAGAGGATAGATCATGGTTTTCATAAAGCACTTCGTGCAGAAGGGCCACTGCCTGTATCCTATGCTGACTGTCCTTGAAAATATCCAAGGTCTCCTGATCTTTCAGGTTAGAAGCATTCATACTCAGCAAAGAAGAAATTACGGTAAGATTGTTTTTGATCCTATGATGGATCTCTTTCAGATAAGATTGGTTTGTATTATCCGATTCTCCCAAACGAAGAACAGTGATAGAGCCGCTTGATTTCCCTTCGGTGTTTAAGATAGGAGATATCTGGATAGAAACAGCGGTTTTATTTCCGATTCCGTCTATTGCGAATATTCCATTTTTCTCGATTGTCTGATTAGAAGATAATACGTCCGAAAGCGGGAGAGTGTAAGAAGAAAAATTTGAATCTTCTAATTTTAAAATTTTTGTTAAGGAAAGTCCTATAGATTCCGCATAGCTTAAGCCTGCGATCTTTTCTGCCACCGGATTACAGAATAATACCAAGCCGTTTTCGTCGGTGGTGATGATCCCTGATTCCATTTGGTTCAGAGTGGATTTTAGGGATTCTTCATTTTTACGGTTTCGGTGTTCCAGTTCGTTTTTATACAAAGCGACTTCGATAGAAGAACGGAGTTGGTCGGATTCGAAAGGTTTGACTATATAACCTAGAGGCTGGGTCCTTTTGGCTCGATTGAGAGTGTTTTCGTCCGCGTATGCCGTAAGATAAATAACAGGGGTTTGGAATCTGTTTCTTAATAATTCAGCGGTTTGGATCCCATCCAGATTCCCCTCTATATTGATATCCATTAGGACCAGATCTGGATGATTTTCTTCTGCCTTTTGGATGGCCTCCTCTCCGGAGGATGTGATACCCACAAGATCGTAACCTAATTTTTTAAGTTTCTGACCCAAGTTAACTGCGACTATGATCTCATCTTCTACAACTAGGATCTTAGGTTTTGTGAGCATACTTCTAATCTACGAATAAAACCGATTGTTTCAACCATATAAATGAAAAATGATAAGTGAAAATTTCAGCGGAAAAGTTGGTCTGAAATTTATAGCGATCCTTGCAAGTAAAATCGAATATAAGTGAGATTTTTGTAAGGGTTGCTTATCGCCCTGTAATCTTTTTTGAAACAACCATTCGTATATAAAAACTCCTCTAATCCTTTCGGACTAAAATCCGAAATTTTTTGATATATCGTCTAACGTGTGTTGCGTTATGGATGGTCCGTCCCTGGGACAGGTGGATTGATTCTGGATTTAGAAGGATTTAATTTCGGAGAATATAGTTTTCGTTTCCGTAGGACTTGCGGATGAATAGTCTCTTCTCCGCTCCTAGGCCCAAAAACAGTTGGTATAGATCTGTTAGGATTGGACGAGAAGAATAATATCCATGACCCAATGACAATAAAGAGGCGTCGATCGGGTTCACATTGACTACATCCACACCAGGAAATTTGGAACAAGCGCCTAGTCTTCCTGTCTGGTGGATTTGGGCAGAAGCAAATAATGCGGAGTCTCCGGGAGAGCAGTATAGTGTGATCCTATCCGAGGATTTTAGCAAACTATCTAGGATCAAAATGAACTCGCCCGTATCATAATCCGGCGCATTCAAAACCAATTCCTTTAGGAAAGGTTTATTTCCCCATTCTTTAGAAAGTTCGGAAACCGAATTTAGGACTACTTGATGACCCATAGAATGTACCAATAGATGGATCTTTTTATTGGTAGAGACCATTCTTTTCAGGAAGTTTTTGAAAGAATCCCTGCTACTTCTGGCAGAGACTAGATTTTTTTCGTAAGTGTTTTTCAGGAAGAAGGTCCCAAGCATTGAACCATCTCCCCCTGCAGGCCAAGTATACAGAGCTACTTTGCCTGGAAATTTGAGATCATATTTGAGTTGAGCCGCTCTTAAAATTGCTTCCTCAAAGTTTACATTAAATCCGTGGACGAATACGATCACTTCTTCGAAGGGATCTTCTTCTATTTTTTTCCACCAAAGTTTTTCCTGTTCTTCTTTGGTTTTGCCCTGGATTGCAACTCTATGTTCTAAGAATTGAAATGATTTCTCTTTATTACCCAGCCCAAAGGGGAGTGAGCCGATCTCTCTGTCTGCAGGAACATTTATCAAACAGGAACCTGATTGTGTTCCCATATTTCCGAAATTCAGAAAATAAGAATTAGAACAGGCGACTTGTGTTCCTGGATTGACTGCTCTGGAAGTATTAAAAAATACTTCGATCCCATGAGTGGAAGAATATTGGGAATTGGTCCTTTTTTCCAGATGTTCTGAAACAGAAGGTCCACAGCTTAATATAAGAAAGAAACTAAGAACAAAAAAGAAAGATCGAAACATAATAATCTTAATGATTCGGTTTAGAGCCTCTTTTATAGCTGAGGCCTTTTAGATATTTTCCGGGGTTAACCGATTTTCCTTTGTGGATTACCTCGAAATGTAGGTGGGGACCAAAACAATAACCGGTACATCCGGAAGTTGAGATCTTTTTACCCGCAACCACATAGTCTCCACGTTTTACGTTTAGTCTGGAGTTGTGAGCATATAATGTTTTGAAATCGTCGTTATGTTCGATCACGATCGCGTTTCCGTAACCGCCCATCCATCCGGAGAATACTACCTTTCCATTACGGGCAGCCATAACTGCTTCGTAGTTTGCTTTTAAGTCCAGCGCTTCATGGAATTTATGTTGAGGGAAGGTTCTCCATCCATAATTGGAAGTAACTACATGAGAAGTAACAGGAACCACCCATTTAGGTGCTGGATCCGGGATCACAGCTCCTGGAAGGAAAACTTTTTGGCCAGGACGAAGAATGTCCAGATCATCCAATTTATTCTCTTCTAAAATTTCATCCAGGTTTACTTTGTAAAGAGAAGCCACCTTAGCGACAGTATCTCCCGCCTTAAATTTGTATAATAGACCTTGTTTATTCGGGATCTGTAATATTTGTCCCGGATATAAAGTATCTTCTAAATTGATACTGGAAGAACCCGCGATGGATTCCATAGAAACTTTATAACGGGTTGCGATCTCTGAAAGTGTTTCGTTTCTTTTAACTTTATAAGTGACTACTTTAAGTTGTTTCTTTTTATCGGAGGCACTTTTGATCTCATTCGCCATCAAGATAGTGAGTTTTGCTTTTTCAGATTCTTCTAAGAACTTTTCGTCACCTTTTTTGGCTTTTAAGTCTTCTGAATCGTTCTCTGTCACTTCTGTGGAAGCGGATTCCATGGAAGCATTAGATGGGCTCATCCAAATTCCTAAAAATAGGACCATAAAAATGACGGATGCTACAAGAGGGATAACGCGGAATTTACGTCTTCTGAAATCCAAATTTCCGTGGTATAGGTTACCTCTGAAATAAAAGGAATAATGGAAATGGAAAGCGCCCAGATAGATCAGGGTGAAATTATCTGTCCGGAGGATTTCCTTTCCTGCGGTCAATTGCCTGGGCTTCTTGAAGATCATACTATGAGTATCGGCTGATCGGGTGGAGAACCACCCGAGTTTTTGATTCGAACAAATCTAAGAGGTGGGAAAAAAGAACTCGGGACTTAAGAGTTTATTCTTCCTTTCCGTTGTCCAGGGTCCTTGTGCCGCCAAAAGATTCTTCTACGATCTTTTTAACGTCTTTCTTTTGGCCTCCGGTTACGGTGATATTTCCTTTTGCTACCACACCTTTTGCCAGGGAAAGAGCGGGAGCGATAATATCCCCTAAGAGACGTCCAGTTTCTTCCAAGCGGACTTCTGATTCCGCCTTAATATTTCCGATCAAAGTCCCTGCTACGATCACTTCTCTTGCAGAAATGTTTGTGCGAACCTTACCGGTTTCTCCAATAAATAATGCGTCGTCGGTTTTAATTTCCCCTTCGAATTTTCCGTCGATACGTAGGGAACCAGCGATATAGAATTTGCCCTCAAAAATGGAACCTGGGCCGATTACGCTGTTATTATTATCCTTACCGATGGCCATCTGTTACTCCTGACTGCTGATTCATCTATTTGGTGGGTGGTTCCGAAATCGACAACTCTTTTTGTATTAGAACTTACCGGATTACGTCTTCATCGCCTTCAAAGAGATTCGGTTTTTTCTTTTTAGTAGTTCCTGGGTCCGTGGTATGGGTGGGAGTCGGATCCGGTTCGCTCATTCCTCTATGATCTTCGCAGACTTCCTTTGGGACTGTATCTTTATCGAATACTTCTTCTTCCGTTTGGTAACAATGAGAACCTGGAAGTTTTCCGGAGATGGAGCAGATGGTCCTGCGAACAATTTTTGCGTCTCCGAAATCGAATGATCTAGATTTTTCGTGAGAGAGAGCGTTCGCCATAAATCTTCCCCAGATAGGAGCGGCTACAACTGCACCTGACATTCCACGACCGAGTGAAAGTGTTCCCGTATCATAACCCACCCAAACGACCGCTACAAGTTCCGGAGTGTAACCTGCAAACCAGGCATCTCTAAAATTATTTGTGGTCCCTGTTTTTCCGGCGGCGGGACGAGTGAGTCCATAAGATCTAGCCCCGGTACCTGTTCCTTTTTTGATCACGTCTTCCATCATGGAAGTGATCACGTAACTTGTTTCGGGAGAGAGTAATCTTTTTCTTTCTTTGGATTCGAATTCTTTTCTGAAATCTTTGATTAGATTTCCTTGTTCATCTTCCACATATAAAACGCTTAGAGGGAAAACTTGTTTTCCTCCGGAAGCGAATACCGCATAAGATCTTGCGAGTTCATAAGGAGAAACTTCAAAACTTCCTAATGCGATTGAAAAGTCTCTTGGAAGATTTCTATTCTCTACTTGTAAAAGTTTTTCAAGTCTTGGCAGAAGATTGTTTAGACCGGTATGTTCAAGGAGTCGAACGGCGACACTATTTCTGGAAAGTTCGAGTGCTTCTCTCAAGCGGATGAATCCGGAATATTCTCCCGAATAATTACTTGGGTTCCATTCATCTCCATCTTCTAAAACATATTGGAGAGGAGAATCATCAAATAGAGAAGCAGCGGTAACGTTTTTCTTATCATCCGGATGTTCATGATAATATTCCATCGCGGAAGCATATACTAAAGGTTTAAATGCGGAGCCCGGTTGTCTATATGCTTGGAATGCACGGATCTGTTGGTTATCGGATCTAAATCCGGAACCTCCTGCCATTGCAGTGATATAGCCTGTGTCCGGGCGAATGGAGATTAACGCGCCTTCTACAGGTAATAAATGGTCTTCAGTTGCTTGGGTTCTATAGTTCCAGTCGATTGCTTCCCCTAAACCTTCCGTGCCTGAGATCAAATTTAAGACGGATAAATCGTCTCTAAATTCTTCCTGCCAAGCCCTATTGAATGTTCTATAAGAGCGAGAGATCTTAAACTTGAATTCAGGAAGATCATGAAGTTCCGCCAGAAGTTTATAGGTAGAACCGTAGGAATCTTCGAAAGAGTCAATTTTGGTGAAAGCCCTTTGGTTGGATAATTGGGTCTGTTGTTTTAGACCCGCGACAAGCGCCTTTTCTGCCTGGGCTTGGTGTTGTATGTTTAGGGTGGTATAGATCTTTAAACCGCCCTCGTAGATCTGTTGAGAAGGTATATAACGGGCCAGGTTTTTACGCACATATTCCGTAAAATACGGGAATTTATTGAGGCGATCGGAGAATGCGGAATCGTTAGGAGAACGATTTAAGGTTATATAATATTCAGAAAAAGCTTCGAATTCTCTTTCGGCGGTTTCCACATCCAAGATACCGTTTTCCACCAGCTTTTTGAATACAACTCTTACCTTGGAAGCAGATGTATTTGGATTTACCAAAGGAGAAAATTCTTTGGGTCTTGTGGTCAAACTTGCGAGAAGTGCAGCTTCTCCCCAACTTAGATCTTTGATATCTTTTCTGAAATAGAATTTTGCCGCGGCACCTACACCGATTGTACCGTGACCGAGAGGGATCTCATTTAAATAAATACCGATTAAGGTTTTTTTATCGAATACTAATTCTAAAAGTAGGGCCAGCCACGCTTCTCTTGCCTTTCGTAAAAAGGATCTTTCCGTGTTTAAAAATTTTAATCTGGCAACCTGTTGAGTGATTGTGGACGCACCTTCTTTTACTCTTCCGGCAAGAAGGTTTACCATAGTCGCTCTGAAAATTCCTCGAAGATCTAGACCTTTATGAGATCTGAAATTATTATCTTCTGTCGAAACAAAACAACGAATGACCTTATTGTCCTCGAAACCGCCAGGAAGATCTTCGTCAGTGATCACCACTCTGGAAAATCTATAAAACTCTGCGATAGGTTCGTATTTTCCTTCGGTATTGATCCCGAAAAGTAGGGAAGGTTTTTCGTAACGATCCGCCTTAGGGACCTGCCAAATGTCTTTGATGGAGAATACGAATAAAAATCCGTTTAAGAAGATAAGTCCTAAAACAAGATAGATAAGTTTACGAACAGGATCGGAAGAATCCAAACGAGATTGGATCCTGTCTCTAAAAAGTACTACGAAATATCTTGTGAAAAAATCTACGGGTTCGTGTTTCATTTGGTTTATTTCTGCTTTTTATAAAGGCGAAAACTGACGCATCTTATCGATGCCGTGGAATCTAAGTCCGGTATCTAAATTATAACCTTGGTATTCTTTGATCATGGAAGAACGAGAAGTTTTATCGTGAACATAACCCCAGGCATTTGTAACTGCATCTTTTGCGGCCTCACAAGCTCTATTGATCAGTTCCACGAAAGAATCATTACGAATTAAATTTGGATCTGCAGGATAAGACCATTCTCTTTTTTCTTCGTTCATGATCCTTTTGTCTATATGTTCCTTTAATGGAAGCATTAGGACGGAAGAATTTACTTTATGCAAAGTGATCTTATCTAAAAAGCTAAGTGCCGCTCTTACTATCTTACTTCTGGAATCCAAGTATCTATGAAAATACAAATAACCTAAGAAAGATTCGTTCAGGATATCTCCTGGGATGATCTTTTCTTCGGAGCCGATATACTTTTCTTTAAACTCTTTCGGAAAAGTTGCCTTTAAACCTTTTAGCCAAAAGTTCCAAAGCATAGGATCCATTTTTTTCTTCCCGTCTTTTCCCTTGAAGATCACGTCCACATGTTGCACAAAATCATACGCTTTAGGAGTCATTCCCCATCTGAAATCCAGAAGCCAAGAATCCAACGCGAACTCAACTCTCATATGATTGTATTGAGCCTTGGAGCTGATTTCTTTATCTGCGTTATAATAATCTCCGGATATAAAAAAGATATAAGGGTGAGTGACGATGTCCACAGCGCAGTGGATGATATAACCTAAAGTGAATGCTAGAAAACGATCTCTATAAATTCCTTCTTCGACTGTGAGAACCCCGTCCAAAAAGTTCAGGATCAATTCCAAAACGTTTTCATGATGGCTTAGGTCTCCCCAAGGAAGTGCCTTTTTGGTGCGAACGGGAGAAAGGACATGATAAAAATAAAAAATATCGGGAGCGATCGCGCCTATATTAGCGAACTTACGGGTACTTTCTTCTCTTAAAAGTTTTGCGATCTTTCTCTGTTCCGCAGTTCCGTGGTCTAGGTGTTTGCAGACTTGCGAAAGAGCTTCGAGGTGAGTGATTTTGCCTGCCATATCGGAAATTTTGCCTTTGAAAAAACCCGGACCGCTCTAAAAGATGGCCTAGAACTATCTAGAAAACCCTCTAACCCTATGCAATCAATAGAAAATCTTAAATTTTTGACTCCCGAAGAAGCTAGAAAAATCGCAACAAATTTCGGGACCCCACTTTTTGTGTACTCTCGCAAAGGAATCGAAAAAAGTTGCGACGATGCTCTTGCCTTTCCTAACGCTTTCGGTCTGACCGTTCGATTTGCAATGAAAGCGAATCCAGGCAGAACAGTTCTGGAAATCTTAAAGAAGAAGGGCATACATATAGATGCATCTTCGGAACACGAAGTGCAACGTGCGATACTTGCCGGATTTAAACCTTCCGATATTCTGCTCACTTCCCAACAATTGGCGAGATCCTTAAAGGATTTGATCCCGCAAGGAGTTCAATTCAACGCATGTTCTCTTAGGCAATTAGAGGAATTTGGGAAATTGTTCCCAGGAAAAGAAGTGAGCATTCGTTTTAATCCAGGTTTGGGTTCGGGAGCTACTAAGAAGACGGATGTAGGAGGAAAAACTTCTTCCTTCGGCATTTGGCATGAAGAGATCGGGAAGGTAAAAGAGATCGTCTCCAAATACGGACTCAAACTTGTACGAGTACATACTCATATAGGTTCCGGTTCAGATCCGGAAGTTTGGAAGGCAGTAGCACATTATACCTTAGAGATCGCAGCTCAATTTCCGGATTGCAGAACTGTCAATCTAGGTGGAGGTTTTAAAGTGGGAAGAATGATCGGTGAAAAAACAACCGATCCTCAGACTATTGGAAAACCTGTTAAAGAGCTCTTTGAAAATTACGCCAAAGAAAAAGGGATCCAACTCAAAATGGAAATAGAGCCTGGTTCCTTCTTAATGGTGAATAACGGTGCAATTCTAACTCAAGTAGACGATATCGTACTTACCGGAGACGGCGGATATACATTCGTAAAATTAGATATGGGAATGGATGTGAATACAAGGCCTGCTTTATACGCGGCAAAACATCCATTGGTAGTGATCCCTACTAAAGAAAAGTCCGAACAAAAAACAGGGGACTTCGTATACGTAGGACATTGCTGCGAAAGCGGAGACTTGATCACTCAGGAAGAAGGAGGTGGACCTCAACTTAGAACCACACAAATTCCTGAGATCGGAGACTTAGTGGTAATGGAGGGAGCAGGAGCTTATTGTTCTTCCATGTCCGTGAAAAATTATAATTCTTATCCGGAAACGCAAGAAGTACTGATCGATCTGGATGGATCCGTAAAATTAGTTCGCCAAAAACAAACCTTGGAACAAGTCCTTCAGAATGAAGTCCTGGTTTCCCTCGGGTAATATTTATCTATTACTTCTTTCGGGAGGAACAGGCTCCCGAATGAAGTCGGATATTCCGAAACAATTTTTAGAGTTAAACGGGAAATCTATATTACTCCATAGTCTGGAAACTTTTCTGGACTGGGGAAAAACCAAAAGTATAGTTTTAGTATCTCACAAAGATTATATTCTGGACTCCGAAACACTTTGTTCTTCTTTACTTAGAGAAAGAGATAGAATAGTAGAAGGTGGAGACACAAGACACGGCTCCACATTAGCCGGGATATCCAGTATTCAATTTTCTGCGAATGATATCATTCTTATCCATGATGCAGCTAGACCTTTTGTTTCTTCGGACGATTTAGATAGATTATCTAGCGTTACTGAGGAATTCGGAGTAGCGACACTTGCTTCTAAAAATCACGAAACAGTTTTGGAAGCAGAAAAGGATAGTTTCAAGTTTTTAAACCGCGAGAAGATCTGGTTTATGAAAACTCCTCAAGGGATCCGAGGAGATATCCTAAAAAAAATCCTGGAAAAAACGCCCGCAACAGAACCGACAGATTTATGCACTTGGGCACAGGAGCAGGGTATAGGCTCCAAACTGGTGGAATCCAATCCTTATAATCTGAAAATCACAGAAAAGTCGGATCTCCCCTTAGCGGAAGCGATCTTGCCGTTGTTTCAAAGCCTGCAGAAGGATTAGGCCGCGCCCTTCGGGCCAGGCTCTCGCCTCCGGTCAAAAAATCGCATCCACGATTTTCTGACCCCGGCTCGATCCTTCGCGGTTTGTGAATGAAGAATCGAGCTTTGAAATTTAATTCAATAGTATTAACGATTTATAATGTTTAATATGAGGAGTTCAACAGAGTAGAGGACTCGCCCGCTACACAGTCTCGCATCCTACTCGACTGGGTTCCGCGGCGTGCTTCGTCGGCCTCAGCACATCCTGTGCTTCGGACGCGAAAATGTACGCTCGTTACGCGAGCTATTTTCGCTCTCCGACTTAGCCGTTCGAGTCCCTAAGGACTTGTTTAATTAGAATGTTGGATTGTTTTGAAGAAGAACTTTTTGCGAGTGGAGGGACTCGAACCCCCACACATTACTGCACCAGAACCTAAATCTGGCGTGTCTACCAATTTCACCACACTCGCGACGGGCTACGAAAGTCATTTTTTCAACGGATGTCGGGAAGTCAAGAATATTGAACTCCTAAAAACCCGCTGGCAATCTTACTGAACTACCAATCTTTTAGATTGTTCCGAAAGTTCTTCTAAGCTAGCTCTCATCCTGTTCGAACCTTCCGAAATGATATTCGAAGATTGTTCAATGGAAGAAAGCGCCTGTACCACTTCTTTGGTTCCGTTTTTCTGTTCGCTTGCAATCGATTCAATCTGTCTGGATAGATCGAATAGTTCCCGGAAAGATTTTAAGAAGGATTCGTGGATTTTCCCTTGGTTTTCCACTCTGGATCTTAACTGATTCAGGTTATCTACTACCGAAGTAAATCCGGATTCTTGCACGGAAACTTTTCGTTTTGTTTCTTCCGCTGCGGTGTTTCCGTTTGTAATTAGTTTTGCTGCTTCTCCGATAATTTTAGAGATTGTAGCTGCGTTTTCGGAAGCGCTGTCAGCAAGTTTTGCAACTTCTTGCGCTACTACTGCAAATCCTTTTCCATGTTCTCCGGCTCTTGCCGCCTCTATGGACGCGTTTAATGCGAGTAAGTTAGTTCTGTCAGCGATCTCTCTCATGATATCGTTTACATCCTGCACTTTTTGGAAGGACTTACTTACTTCTCCGAAATTATTTCCTAATACTTCCATTGCTCCGGAAACATCTTTGCTATAACCTTTAGATTCTTCCGTTGTTTTGGAGAGAGAGTCAGTGGAGACACGCACTTCTTTCAGGATGGAATTTAATGTATCACTCTCTTTGTTTAATTCTTCTATCTTGCCGAACTGTGCTTTTACGAATTCAGCCGCGCTATCGGTAGATGCTGCTAATTCTTCGAGAGAAGCGCTTATCTGTTCCATGCTGGAAACCTGGCTCTGGATCTCCGAGTTCAGAGTATCCATTTCGTTTTTCATTTCCGAAGTGTTTCTGTTTAATGTAGAAGCTTCGCTAGTAATTCTATCTTTTGTTTTCTCTGCTTCTGCAGTTTTAGCCTCGGCGTCGACGGTGGATTTTATTGCTACGTCCGAAACCGAAACTAAAAATTTAACGACTGAAGTGAGGATATGAATTCCTAAAATAAAAAATACGAATTTTATGATCTCGAAAAATACGGAGATCTCGTCCGCCTTATCGGTATTGTATTTGAATTCCACTCCATTCAACCATGCAAAATAATCCATGGAGAATGTTCCTATAAGTGCCAGATATCCCACAAACAAAGTAGTTTTAGGAGAAAGAAGAAGTCCTGAGTAAATCATTACGAAAAAATACAGCATGATAAAGAACGGCATTTTTAGGTTTCCGACCATCGCTTCTTTATTGGCTGCGTATACTGTAACAGTTATAAATATCAGGGAATACATCAGAATATCCAAGAATACGCATAAGGTTACGAACGAACCTTTCAGTTTTCCTTTTCTGAGTAAGAAGATCTGAGCGACCCCATAACCGAAAATGGAGAGCTCTATTAAAAAATTGATGAGTGTACTGGTTTGGGAACCGGACCCTTGAGAGAATAAAGCCAGAACGTTTACAAAAAGCATCACTATGGAAAATCCTATTCGGATCCTGTTGATGCTGATCGCTCCCTTCTCGGAAAAATTTGTAGTTTGGACGGAGTTTGCCACCATTGTTTGTTTGCCTTTCTAATTCTAACGGAGTGACCCGAATATACGAATGGCCGAGATGGTTCGGCCAATACTCTTCGACTTCTAAAAACGAAAAAACTACACAGTTGTAATCCGAATAGAAAAAACGAGTCTTCGGATTGTTAGCTTATGCGATTTTTTCGTTCCGGTTTCTAAATAAAAAGAATGTTAAAGATAGTCCAAAACAAGTAATCAGTAAACCCAAAAGGTCTAGCCAAAGAGGCTGTAGGACCTGAATTTTTCCTGCAATCGGTGCGGAAAAGCCCGGGATTTCCAATTGTAGTCCATGCAGAACAATAAGTGGGATCCCATTAAACACTGCATGAATTAAAATCGAGTTCCAGATTGAATTCGTTTTGTAAACTACCCAAGCCATATAGATCCCGAGGATACTGGATCCAATGAATTGCCAAGGATTCAAATGGATCAGCCCAAATAATAAAGAGGAGATAAGAAAAGAAGAAGATACCGAAAAATACTTCAATAATCTATCTAAGATCACTCCTCTAAACATAAGTTCTTCCGTGATCGGAGCTACGACTGAAAGTAAGATCACTGATAAGAATATATTTTCCCCATCGAATAATCCTTGGAATAAATTTATGATGAAGTCCGGCTTAGGGACTAACATAGAAAACAAATTATCCACTTCGGAAAGAAGAAAAGAAAAACCGATCGCAGTAATCGCAAAACTAAGTGCCTCAAGCGGTTTGAAAGGATTAAGGCGCAAAACTTCAGAATATTCTTTTTCGGAAATTTTAAGCCCGATCCAAATTGCGAGTCCGAAAGAGGCCGAGTTCCCAATTGCAGTGATAACTTTTGCATCTAAATTCAATTTTGTTACGGACTGAAGGATCGCAAATACGACCCCTATCCCGAAACCTGTAATTAAAACTAAGAAGCAAAGACCGAATGCTCCTAGGAATGAATGATTTCTATTTTGCACGGATTAAAAAAACCTAATAATATTTGGACTTAGGCCGGGAGCCTTTTTCCGTCCAGCCAACCGGCTACCCAAGCAAGAAGCGCATAACCAAATATTCCTTGGATTCCGAGTTCCGGAATACTGGCAGGAGGAGGGAAGAATGGAGTCGCAATCGCTAAAACCAAAAGTATTCCACCAAAGATCTGCATTCCGTATTTTCCGCCGAACGTTGGGCCGGGTTTAGTCGCTCTAAAATACAAGATCAAACCGCTCAGAGTAAGAGTTACTTCTGTTGTGATGGAAAGAATTTTATTATGCCAAAGACCAAATCCTATTTTAGGACCTGAATCAAATAGAATAGGCAGATCTTTTGTGTGCATTGGAAGATCTAGAAAATAATGGGAAAGAACGGTTAAACCGATGAGCCCGGAAATTTTATTCTTTAAAGAATCTGAATATGGTTTGGATCTTAAAAAGACGAATTTAAATACCAGAAAACATAAGATAGACCAACCAATTCCGCCGACTAAACTATGAGTGATCGGCATATAATAAAGATCAAAATTATTCACTTCCGTAAAACCAGGAACGAATCTAACACCTTCGATCCCGTATAAGATAAAGATCATGAACAGAATATCTACGAACTGAACTCCCACAAAACTCGCCCAAAGAGGAGTTTTAGGTTCCGCTTTTTTAGAAGCGAAAGAAACGCTATAATGTCCTATAAACATGAGTATGCCCCAGGGCCAAAGGTTCGGCCGGAGCAAAGGATCTCGGAAATCTGAAAAAAGGCAAGAGGGAATCTGAAATGAAGTTCTATGGAAAAATTAAAATTGAATCGGCTCGTGTTTTTCGCCGTTGATCAATTTACCTAAAAGTCTATTTTCTCTATCTATAAATGAATCAATGAACGGTTGTAGATCTTTGATCTTTGAAGATAGATTATAACCCGCTTCCATGGTATCCACTAAGGAAGTAGCTCCTACCATAGATGCGGCGACTTTGATAGGCGCCATGATGAGTTTAACCATGGGAAGTTTGGAAAGAGAGAAGAAAAACTTTAGAGTATCTCCCACCATTCCGATTTGGGTTCTTCTATCCTCGAATCTGCCGGTCGCACCTAAAGCTGCGTAAAGGCTTTCTTGAGGAATTTCTCCGTTCTCCATGAGATTATTTTCGATAACTATTTTTGCAGTATCAAAATCCAAAGAGTCGGTGAGTTTGTTTAGTAGAATAATCTGATGGATATTGTCCGTCATCGCTTTGCCGGCGACGGTTTTTAATTTTTCGTACAAACTTTCGAGTGCATTGTCTCTTTCTTCTTTGTTGGTAGGAGCATAAAGATTGTTTTCGAAAAAGGAGGGGATTCCGTCGTATCCCTTAATCGAGGTTAATAGATCCGAATACGTATGACGCAATCTTTCGATTGTGGATCTGACAACGGCAAGACGAACTGGTTCGAGTTCTTTCAGATCCATTTCTGTTAACAACGAACTTGAGGTTTCACGGTTTCGAGGTCAATTGAAAAAATATAGAAGATCAGCAGTCGGAATATGGAAAAAAAATTATTCCTTAGAGACCAAAGCGTTTTCTTTCAAGTTGCCCGGAAGTTTTTTCATGGATTTTTCAGCGTCTTCTTTGGACGGAAAATTTCCCATACGAACAGTAAAATAACCGTTTTTGGTTTTTTTCACGTAAGACTTCCCGCCTAAAGACGACTTGAGTTCATCCGCCTTTTCTTTGGTTTTGAATGCGGCTACTTGAACGAAGAAATCATTATCAGCCTTGTGTACCGCCGCCTTACGAGGAGAAGTATGAACTGATTTTTTGGATTCCTTTTCTTTCCGAACTAATTTTTTTTCAGGATGAGAAGAAGATGGAGCTTCTACTTCTATCTTAGATGGTTCTTCTTTTTTTGCAGGAGAAATATCGGATCTTAGATCCACAACTTCCGCGCCGGGAGGAAGATTTCTAAATTTAACTTCTTCCTCTTTTTTAATATTAGAACTTGGAGAAGATTCGTCCATCGCTTGGTTCACAGTGGAAGAAGATAAGGATTGTAGATTATCTCTATTGGAGTTCAGAGCCAGGTCGTCTTGCACTTGGCCTCTCTTTCTACCTACGGAAACTCCTAAGAAGAAGAATGAAAAAAGAAGTCCCACTAAAAATAGGGAGAGTAGGGAGATCCTTTTATTGTCCAGATTGATGACGTAGAAAACTTTTTCCTTCATTTCATTCTTCCTTTTAACTCAGCGTACAAATATTCGCATTCTTTACGAAGGTCCTGTAAATCCCCTGTGTTCTTAATGGAATAGTCGGCCTTCTTCGCTTTTTCCTGAAGTGAAAGCTGGCTTTTTGCCCTGGCTTCCGCTTCTTCTCTGCTAATCCCGTCCCTTTTTACCGCCCTTTCTAAAGAAACTTCAGGGTCGGAGATCACGCAGACCGTAACATCACAAAGTGTATAAGAGTCCGTTTCGAATAGAAGTGGGACTTCCCACAGTACTAGGCTTGCTTCTTTTACGCTGCCCAGTACTTCCAAAAACTCCTTACGTATCCTAGGATGGGTCAAAGAGTTTAGGATCTTCAGCTTTTCGGCATTACCGAATACCAATTTTGCGATCCTTTTACGATCTATCTTGCCGGACTCATCCAGAATTTCAGCACCCAAGGAATCTATCAGTTCCTTAGAGATCGGACTGTCCGGATCGGTATATTTACGTGCGATCTCGTCAGCGCTGATCCTAACTCCGCCCAGCTCCTCTAAGATCCGAGCCGCAGTGGATTTGCCTCCACCGATCATCCCAGTGATCCCGACAAGAAAAGCCCCGTCAGTTCTAAGAGAGGACCGAGTCATTGGGAAAGATTATATGAAAAGGCTTTTTAGTACAAGCTTTTTAACATATAGAACCGTAAGATGAATCGGCCTGTTGGAACTCCAACAGCAGTTTACCTTTGCATAAGAATAAATCTCTTTCCAAAAGATCTAGACTTGATAGAGCAGTAGAATCATGAAATACTTAGAAACTTCTCAAATCATCCCCGCTAAGGGAATGTCCTATACTATGTATGAGATCGAAGGGGAGGACCAGATTTTACGGATGCTTACTTATATACCGGACACGGACGAGATCCATGTGTATCCTAAGCCGCCGGTGAAAAAATTATATAAGCCCGAACTTTGTAAACAAGTGGAAGATCTGGTATTTACCGAATTATGGAAATTGGGAGAGGAAAGAAAGAACGGATAAGTGCATCTGGCTTCGGGCAGAATCGAACTGCCGACACAAGGATTTTCAGTCCTCTGCTCTACCGACTGAGCTACAAAGCCGAACGCAAGAACCAAAATACTGAGCTGGGCCTAGGCGTCAATGGAAAATTCTGATCTGGGCTTCGTCTCCAGATTTGATGATGCGGGGACTGTTCTTGCAAGAGAAAGAATGGTTCGAACACAAATCTCTGAAAGAGGGATCAAGGACCCGAATCTACTTTCTGCATTTCTAAAAGTCCCCAGACATATTTTCTTGCCTGAAAGAACCAGAGAGTATTCATACGAAGACAAAGCAGTCCCGATCGGGGAAGAACAAACCATTTCCCAACCTTATATAGTCGCTTATATTGCCGACCAACTCCAGGTGAGATCCGGAGATACAATCTTAGAAATAGGCACAGGTTCCGGATATTTAGCCGCAATTTTGGATTTGCTCGGAGCAAGACTAGTATCTTTAGAAATTGTGCCTGAATTGTATGAAAGATCTTTGGGAGTTTTGGAAGATTGGTCTCCGGGATTTACCAAAAGAAATAAGATCTTACTCGGAGACGCGTTGTTACTCAACCGAACCAAAGGAAAATTTTCCAAGTTCGTATCTTCCGCATGTTTTCCAAAAATTCCGGGACCCGGAAGTTTACTTTTCGAATCACTTCCGGAAGAAGGGATCGCAGTTCTTCCGGTAGAATGGAAAGAAGAAGTCCAACTGCTTCTTACTTTAAGAAAAAAACAAAATCGATTCGAAGAAACAAATCGATTGCCTGTGAAGTTCGTGCCTCTTTTGGGAAGGACCGATCTGGTCTGAGCAGCCCTTTGCGAAAATCAGATTTCGTGTTTATAGCCGAATCTATATTGTGTTCCGCCTAAAACTTGGGGATAGGCGACACTTGGTGCTAAACCTACCATTCCACCTTCCGAACTCGGATGAGCGATTCCATACTTGAAGGAAAACAAAGTTTCCATTTCCATATAGACATGTCCTTTATCCGATATTCTTGCCTGAGCTCCGATTAACCAATTGGGCGCGATCCCCGAGACATTAAATTTTGTTTTTTCCCAATTCGCAGAAGGAGCTGTTCCATCTGCAACTAAACCTAGAACAGTAGTATCAGTAATGCCTGCATTTACCAAAAATTCATGCACATCATTCAAACGATTATTACCGGCTAAAGTCCACCCACCTTTGAAGTAATGAACTCCTGCACCGATATAAATGGAAGCATCTTCGGAGACAGAAAGTTTGATCCCTACATTAACCGGGATTTGGATAGCATTATAGTCCCAGGTCATATGATAAAAAGATTGCCCTGCAAATTTTGCTTCCGTATCTCCTCCCATAATCTTGCGAGTATAATGTGCGTTTACTCTCCAGAAAAAAGCTTTTCCAAAATCTTGCTCATATCCTAAAGAAAGAGTAAGTCCTGTCATTGCTCCGTTTGTTTTAGCGCTGATCAGGCCGTTGGAAGAATGTTGTAATGTGAGCAAACGGTTTTCAGCAATGACCGCTCGACGAGGAAGAACTCCTGTAGTTCCGTCCGTAGCAGTTGTTTTGTAATTCGTGGAAGAATCCAAACCATCAGTGGAGATAGTGCTTCCTAAATCCCCTAAATCAAATTGTAGTCCGGCGCTACCCATCACATATGATTTCGCATTTAAATAAATTCCAGGCATTAGGAATAGAAGGATTAGAAATATTCTTCTGGTGGTTTGTGTCATGAACTGTCTCCAAGGTGAGTTTTAAACATTTTCACTGGAAATGGATACACCTCAAGACAGCTATCTTTTTTTCGTTTTGGCTTATTACATGATCGTTATGTAATAAAGTTTTAGAGAAAGGGTTTATGCCCTTAGGGACGGGGAACCTTATATTTCGCTTATTAATTTAGGAAGAAAAGGAGGGTTTTTAGGAAAAGATCTGAAAATAAAAAAGGCCCTCCTTGCGGAGAGCCTTTGCAAACAAACAAAAATCTAAGAATTAGATCTCGTGTTTGTATCCGAATCTGTACTGGTTTCCACCAAGAACTTGAGGATAAGCAACAGAAGGTGCTAAACCTTGTGCTCCACCTTGTGATCTTGGGTGACCGATACCGTATTTGAAAGAGAACAGAGTTTCAACTTCCATA
This sequence comes from Leptospira selangorensis, assembly GCF_004769405.1. Taxonomy (NCBI): domain Bacteria; kingdom Pseudomonadati; phylum Spirochaetota; class Leptospiria; order Leptospirales; family Leptospiraceae; genus Leptospira; species Leptospira selangorensis. The sequence continues at coordinate 20,994 of NZ_RQES01000015.1, read as the reverse complement.
TAGATATGACCTTTATCGGAAATTCTAGATTGAGCTCCGAGCAACCAGTTTGGAGCAACTCCAGAAACTTGGAAGGTAGTTTTTTCGTAGTTAGCAGAAGGATCAGTTCCGTCAGCAACAAGTCCTAATAGAGTAGTGCTAGTAACACCAGCTCCAACAAGAGCGTTATGAACGTCGTTCAAACGGTTGCTTCCTGCTAAACTCCATCCACCATTGAAGTAGTGAACCCCTGCTCCGATATAGAAGGAAGTATCTTCAGTAACGGAAAGTTTGATACCTACGTTCACTGGAACTTGAACTGCATGGTAGTCCCAAGTGATATCGTAAAAACTTTGTCCTGCGAATTTTGCATTAGTATCTCCACCCATAACTTTACGAGTGTAGTGTGCATTTACTCTCCAGAAGAAAGCTTTTCCGAAATCTTGCTCATATCCCAAGGAAAGAACAAGACCTGTCATTGCGCCGCTGGTTTTAGCACTGATCAATCCGTTTGTAGTGTGTTGTAAACTTAACAAACGGTTTTCAGGGATGATTGCACGACGAGGAAGAACCCCGTTTTGAGTTCCAGTGGAGTCAGTTGTTTTATAGTTTCCTGATGCGTCCAAACCGTCAGTTGCAATTGTATCGCCCAATGATCCAAGGTCAAATTGGAGACCAAGGCCTCCAGTGATGTAAGACTTTGCGCTTAAGCCGAATGAAGAACAAAGTACGGCGAAAACTAGCAAAGCTTTCGTGATGTTACGAACCATTTAAATAGCTCCTTAAACTTTTCGTATAGTAGAGTGATTTTTCACCTGGACCATTTATGTCTATAGCTGGGCCCAAGCATTGGACAGGACAATAGCGATGCGGACTTGGGTGTCAAACAGATATTCCTGATAAAATAAAAAAGTCTGTTATATGGGATTTTATTTTGAACATTTGTTGTAAAAAATAAACATGCACTTCCTCTTCCATATGATTCTTAACATGCGTTCGTTAATTCTGATTTTATAAACTTTGAGAAAAATCAGTGAATTTTCTATCACGAATCCAAGTGCGTAGTTTCGTAAAAACTCCTTGCAAGACTAGAAATTAGGAATCCAATGGAGAAGAACCGTTGGGGGTGGGACCAAAAGTCTCTGAGAGAGTCCCCGGAACCTGATCAGGATAATGCCTGCGAAGGGAAACGGAAAAAAACAAACGCCCGAGATCTAGGTCCGCAAAAGATTATAAATTTTGCATAGACTTCTTCCCGCGCCCTTTTTCTTTTCCTCTTTTTTCAGATTCCGGAATTTTCCCCGACATGGGAGAAACAATATGGAATCCAATCAAACTATTACTCCATTCGAAATTCCTCGAAAAGAGATACGCTTAAGCAACGGATCAGTTTACAGCGCTTATACCACAGAAGGTCCTTGGAAAGATGGATGGAATCCTAGCGATTGGAAGGCTGGGATCCCTAAACTTAGGCAAGAATGGATCAACAAAAGGATTTCGGGTCCTTCTCCGGTCCAAAATCATTCTCAAATGTATTTCGCAAAACAGGGATTGATAACCGAAGAAATGAAGTACGTGGCGCTTAGAGAAGGGATGGACCCTGAATTTGTAAGAAGTGAGATCGCCAGAGGAAGAGCGATCATTCCTTCTAACAAAAACCATCCGGAACTAGAACCGATGATCATCGGTAAAAACTTCCTGGTGAAAATTAACGCAAATATCGGTAACTCAGCTCTTTCTTCCTCTATTGAAGAAGAAGTAGAGAAACTTCGTTGGTCCATCAAATGGGGAGCTGATACGGTGATGGATCTTTCTACGGGAAAAAATATCCACGAGACTAGAGAATGGATCATTCGTAATTCTCCAGTTCCGATAGGTACTGTTCCTATCTATCAGGCTTTGGAAAAAGTAAAAGGTAAGGCGGAAAATTTAAGTCTTTCCGTATTTTTAGAAACCTTGGAAGAGCAGGCGGAACAGGGTGTGGATTATTTCACCATTCACTCAGGGGTGCTTCTTAGATATATTCCTCTAACTTCTAAAAGAGTAACAGGTATTGTTTCCAGGGGTGGTTCTATTATTGCAAAATGGTGCTTGGCTCATCATCAGGAGAATTTCCTATACACCGGTTTCGAAGAGATCTGTAAGGTAATGAAAAAATACGGAGTTTCCTTCTCTTTGGGTGACGGTTTACGTCCTGGAAGTATTGCGGATGCAAACGACGAGGCTCAATTCTCAGAATTAAGGACCTTGGGAGAACTTACCCAGCTCGCTTGGAAAGAAGATATCCAAGTAATGATAGAAGGTCCGGGACATGTTCCGTTGGACAAGATCAAGGAGAATGTGGACTTGCAGATGGAAATTTGTAAGGAAGCTCCATTCTATACATTAGGGCCTCTAGTGACCGATATTGCTCCCGGTTATGATCATATCACTTCTGCCATAGGTGCCGCGATGATAGGTTGGCATGGAACAGCAATGCTTTGTTATGTAACTCCAAAAGAACATCTTGGACTTCCTGATAAAGAAGATGTAAAACAAGGAGTGATTGCTTATAAGATCGCGGCTCATGCGGCCGATCTTGCCAAAGGACATCCTGGTGCAAAAGAAAGGGATGATCTATTGAGTAAGGCAAGATTCGAATTCAGATGGGACGATCAGTTTGCACTTTCCTTGGATCCTGATACTGCTCAGTCTTTTCATGACGAAACACTTCCTCAGGATAGAATGAAAACTGCACATTTCTGTTCTATGTGCGGGCCTCATTTCTGTTCCATGCATTTGACCCAGGAACTTAGGAAATACGCGGAAGAGAAAGGGATTTCGGATGAGAAGGCCTTAGAAGAAGGATTTAAAGAAAAATCGGAAGAATTTTTAAATAAAGGCGGAACCGTCTACGTCTCCTCCGAGTAGCTTGACCTTTCCAAATAAATTTGGAATCCTGGATCGGCTGGACGGATTCGTATGAAACAAAACCTCGTTCAAAAAATTATTTTTGTATTCTTCTTAGTAAGTGCACCTGCGGTTTTTGCCCAGGGAAACAATGATCTTGCTCCTGTTCCAGGCGAACTGGAGCAAGCCGGTAGAAGAAGTTCCAGAAAATTTTTTATCGGAGGTTTTACTGCAAACGGTCTGAGCTGGTTCGGTTCAGGGGTCCAATTTTCTTCTAAATTGGCCGCTTCCGTACAATGGCAAGAGCAAAGAATGATCCAAAGATTCGATTTGGATCTGAATGGTGTACAATCCGATCTTTCAGGAATATTCACTCTTACGAATTCTGAAAAGATCCAAAGACAATTGGCGCTTCAAATGGAATGGTTTCCTTTTTCCGGTCCTTATTATTTTGCGGCGGGCGGTGGTTTAGAAACTTATTCGGAAAAACAAAGAAAGACAGAAACCTATTTCCCGAGTGGAAATTATAAGGACTATGCCTGGAATATTTCCCAACAAAAACTTTTTCTTTCTGCGGGTGCAGGCTTTAGATATATTTTCACTTCCGGATTTTTTATTCATATAGGAGGAAATATTCTATTCTATCCGGAAAGAGGCACTCATGAACAAAGAGGTTCCTATAATACCAATACAAATTGGGATTATAGGCAATTACAAAAAGATTGGCAAGAACCGGAGAAGGAAGCTCGATCTCATCAAAATCCTTACGGTGCCCAATTGCAGATCTTATTCGGGATAGCTATCTAAACTTTTTCCGAGAATTTTTTTGGCTTGGGCCAATCGAATCAGTCATTATAAAATTTTAATGTAGGGCAGAAGGACCTGGGTCACCTGTTATAGGACCTACTGTAGTCTTAAATGTTTCGATCACCTTGGAACATTCCCAAGTAGAAACATCATATCCTATAGTTTGGAACCAATCTTGTAAATAATTAGGATCTTCTTTTTGGATGCTGAGCATGAATTGAGGATGATTTGCTTTTTCTGTATGAATAAAATCTAAAAAAGTTCTCAAACTATTTCCCGCCGATTTCAGGAGGTTCTTGCTGAGATTTTAAATCTGCAAGAATAATATTGAATACATTACGGAATCTGTATTCCGATTTTATAATCTTCCAAGGGTTTAATTTTGATCGATAGGGGCGTAACGTATGTTTTTAGAAACTTCTACCTTAATTAAGAGACATAATTCAGCATCACATTCAGCGTTTTAGATGCCATTACCATGATTGGGGTAAATCCTGTTATCAAATTCTAAAATACTAAAATGGAATATTGTTTCCGGAAAGAATCTTTAAAAAACCTTATTTATCACAAAAATTTCCCAGAAGAAATTAAATAAATGGTAAAAAAAAGAAATTTCTCCAATATGTGGCCATGCAAAGGCTTGATTTCGGTCTTTCGGATAACCCCGGAGAGGCGGAGGAATTCTGCAAATTACTGAATCGCTCTGCTTTAAGCATTTGTTATGGATTGCCAATTTCCCTTAGGACTGAGGCGGTTTTATTCTTATATAAATATTCCCAAAATAGCGTAACGGAGGGATTTAATTTTTTAAGAAAGTATTATAGTCCGAGTTATTCTATTCTGTATTGGATCAATGAATCCGCACATGCATTGCCTTGGGAAAATCCTTGGCTAACCTTACTTCTGGAATCTCATTCTTCTGCGTTATTACTTCATTCCCTTGATGATCATCTAACCGACGGCTCTTTAAGAGCAAATCATATCATTCTACAGCTTAGGACCGAGGCTTGGACCAGATACGCGCAATCCAGCAAATTATTCGGCAAAGAAGTGCATGACGGCGTTTTGATCGCAGACGAATTCATCGATAGATATTTCAAATCCATTGTCGATCTAGGAATTGCGGAAAGTTTAGAAGCTCATCTTTCCAGATTTCGTTCTCAAATGGGGATCTGGTCTTTACAACCATACTTGCTTGCCAGATCTTTTTTCTCCAAGGACCAAGCAGAACTTGTGAGAAAAATGTATGAATCCTTTGGTGTTGCTTGGAGACTTTTGGACGATTACCAGGATATAGGCGAAGATTTGGAGAATGAGGACATTTCCTCTATGATCTATTTTCTACCGGAAGACAAAAGACAAGACTGGAAAAGGGATAAAAAGCAGGAAATTTTAGGGCTTATAGAAGAGATCCAATTAGAAAGACAGATCTCGGATCTGATCAATTCTTATTTGAATGAGGCTTCTAAACTCGCAGAAGATCTACATTTACCTAAATATTCGAACTCCTTACTTTCTTTAAAAATTACGGAACCTAGTCGTGCCTGAATCTTTTAGGAAGAAGATATTCTCTTCTTTTGCCGTTTTCTCCTCAGTGAGATTCACTTTTTCTTTTATATTAAATTTGTTTTTGCCTCCGGTCGGATTTCTAATTTTAAAAGATATTCGTTCTTCCGTCGTTTTGGCTTCGGCGGTTTATCTTTCTCCTATAGTACTTCTTTCTCTGTTCCGATTTTTGGGTGGGGGGTTTTTATCCTATTTACTCTTTTGGATTTCCATATTAGGGATACTTCTTTATCCTTTTTTGTTAGCCTACTTCACCCGCAAAAGTTATTTAAAATATGAAGAAGAGAAAAATTTTTTCTTATTCTTTCCTTACGGAAAAATTTACATATGTGCAAGTTTTATAATATTCTCTTTATCGATTTTTTTCTTCGGCACTAAACTTGTTCGAGAATTTTGGATCGATGTTTATGGATTAAGAACGGAAGCCATGGAGCCGAATTTTCAGAGAGGAGATCTGGTTTTGGTCCAAAAATCGGGTTTTGAGCTCAAAAGGGGAGACACCATCTTAAAAAAAACGGAAGAGAACGGAATAGTTCCTTCTAGGATTATCGGTCTGCCTCGTGACACTGTTTCATATAAATATTCTCAGGAAAATCTTCCTGCATTGACCGAAATTTTTGTGAATGGGATCCCTATTCGTTCCGGAGAATTTAATCGTGATTTTGTAAATCTGGGAGAGAATGGAGAAAGAACAAATCTGGATCATTCTTTGGATGAAACCAATTTGGGAAAAACTTATAAGACAGTTTATTCCAAAGAAAGTCCTCAATCGGTTTTGTCTTTGTTTCAATATTTTCCGTTTAAAGTAATTACTTTGGGAAATGATCAGTATGTTGCCTTAGAAGACAATCGGACCTATGGGATAGTTCCTATCTTTTATCCTCCATTAGAAAAAGAAGATATAGTCGGAAAAATTTCCATCCGGATCTTTTCCATCAATTGGAAGGATTTAGCATGCAGAGAATTGGAAGAAGAATCAATTCCTCTTTCCGAACATCCTGAATGTGATCTAGGGCCTTTCCAAAAATTCAAAAAAGCCCAGATTCGCTGGGAGAATATTGGGAACTAATTAACCTAAATATTCCACTACAAGCAAGGCCATATCGTCCTGGTTTTGGAATTCTCCTTGAAAAGATTGGACTCCGTATATCACCGAATCGCAAAGATCCTCGGGGAGTTGATCGGAATTTTTCCTAAGTAAATCGGATAAACGATCTTCTCCGAAAAATTCTCCTTCCGTATTTCTGGAATCAGGAATTCCATCCGTATACAATACTACTTTGTCTCCAGGTTTTAAATCCACTGATTCTGTTTGGTAAGTGGTTGGAATTGCCTCGTAGATAGCGACCCCTTTAGGTCTGTAAAATTCTACAACTCCACCTTTTCTCAAAATAAGACATTCAGGATGTCCTGCATTTGCGATCAATGTTTTGCCGGATCTCAGATCCACAGTCACTAATGTGGCAGTAATAAAATGTCCGTCCAATTTTCCTTCGAATTGATTACGAATATGTAATAGAAGAGAAGAAGGATCTTGGAGAAGTATAGACCAATCTCCCAAAGTCATTTTTAACATGGATGCTAAAAGTGCCGCAGAAACTCCATGACCTGTCACGTCTCCGATGAACATTCCCAAAGAGCTTGTAGAAGGATCATAGATCACATCTAATAGGTCTCCACCTATTTCCATCATCGGTTTATATCTGTAGGAGATCCTTGCATTTGGTATAACAGGAAGTTCTCTGGGTAGAAGTGCATTTTGGATCTTTCCTGCAATGGAAAGATCTTTTGCTAAAATTCTCCCTTTTTGTACGAGCTCAGCTTTTTGGAGTTCTATAATTTTAGTTCTTTCTTCTACCTTTGTTTCTAAGGATTCATTTAAGGATTTTAATTTGCCTTCCGATTTCTCCAAGGCTCTGAAAACTTCCGCATATCTTTTGGCAAGAGCTAAGCTAAATAATAATGTTAAGCCTAAGAAACTTTCGTTTACCCAAGGTTGGGCCTGGCCGAAACCCGCAAAACTCATTACCGTATAAAATGAGGATACTGCTACAAGTATCAAACCTGTCACTACCCATCTAAAAGATAGAATACTACTCCATCTGTATCTGAAAAATATATATAAAGTATTCATATAAAAGAATACTAATATGACTAAGAATATATGAAAGGCGATCTTTCCGAAAAATTGATGCCCTCCTGTGATCCCGTATTCCAGAGGAGGCCATATGGTCAGTAGAATAAAAAGAAATTGTAATATTCTTCCCGGAATATTTCTGGGCGCTTGGAAAATCCCGATCGTAAATTCATAAAATAGAATGGGAAGAAATGCTCCAAGAGAATATCCGAAGATGACCCAGGTCCAAGGAGAATCTACTATGTATTGGAACCAACCTTCGTAAGCAGGGTACCAGATTGCCAAGGATAAGTTTAAAAGAGAGAAGGATAGATTAAATTTATCTTGGGGTCTTCGGATATAAATAAACGCAAAAAAGAAGAAGGAGAAAAATTCCAAAGAGCTGAATAATAATACTCTAAGCGCTTTTACCAGATAGACGGTTTGTATTTCCGAAAAACTACCTACTACAGGATTTTCCATCATGTTTCGGGGCCCGTTAAAGGGAAATAACTGCAGCGCTAACGTGACTTCTTCATTTTGGAAAGGAATAACTACGATCCTAGGTTTGGAGGAATCTTCCGATTCTCCGGGCACGACTATCTGTTCCTTGCCTTCCGATTTTACTCCCAGGTAACAGCCGGAAGGACAGAAAGGTACATAAGCAGAAAGTAATATATCTAGATCGTTCTTACTTCTCTTGACCGAATGAAAAAATACAAAAGAAGAATCCTTTTGTTTAGGATTATAATTCGTGATATTTGAAGGCGCGGCTAAAAAAGATTCTATTTTGTAAGAATCTTGACCGGAAGGGTTTTCGGAATTTTGTCCAGGTAAAATCGGAAAATGCCCGTGGAAAAAATTTCCAGGAGGTATTTCCGAAAACGCCCAGTTAGAAATTATATATGGACTTTTATCTTGTTCCCAATTTGTAGATGGGGTTTCTGTTCCGGCGATTGGAGTAGGCCCCGAGGATCCACATCCCAGTACTAGGAGGACCAATAAGATAGAAACGATAGGTTCCTTTAGATTTTTTGTTTTCATTTCGCATGACCATTTTTGGCTTCTTACGTTTGTTTATAAGAGTGCTGTACGTTGTATAGCTTTTTAACCTGCGTCTTTTGCACAACGGAACCCAAAATGATGGTATTCCGGGAAATTTTGCGGAACATGTGCTCTTCTTTTGGAACCTCTTGCATAACTTGAGGGCCACCACCAGGATCCACCTTTTAAGGTTTTTTTATCGAAGCCGGGACAATTATCTTCTCCCTCGCAAGGTCCTTTCGGATCTTTTCCGTTGCACGCTTCTCCGCATACTTTGTAATTTTCGGAGTACCAGTCTTGGACCCATTCCCAAGAATTACCTGCCATATCGAATAATCCGTATACTCCGGCGGGTCTACTTCCTACAGGAGCGGTCGGCATTAAATTCGGAGGATTGATTTTTTTATAAACACAACCTTTTCTTTCATCTTCTTCGATGACGGCTAACTTACAGTTTGCTGGTTTATTCCCCCAAGGAAATAAATTGCCTTTCGGACCTCTAGCAGCCTTCTCCCATTCCGCCTCTGTCGGAAGTCTTTTGCCCACCCATTCACAATATTCTTTTGCGGTGTACCAACTCACTCCTAAGACAGGTTGTTTGGGTTTTAGGTATAGATCACCATAAGCTGGGCCAATATAATCGCAGGTACCGTTGTATAGACAATCTTTGCAGGAACCTTCTTCTATACATTTGCTGAAGTCCTCGTTTGTGACTTCGTAAAGATCTATGAAGAAATCGCTGAGATAAATTTTTTGTTCGGGTGCCTCGTCCGGATCGTGGGTATTACTTCCGCGGACAAAATATCCTTCCGGAATACATTGCATTCCTTTGATCTTTTTTCCGTAGCAAGGTTTGCTCGGGTCAGGAGATCCCAGAACATGAGGAGCAATCAGGAAGATTATAGATAAAAATAAAATGATAAAATGGATCGGACGAAAGGAGTATGAGTTCATCAAACCTGGAAGAATCCTTTCCCAAGAGGATTCGGCCGGGTAGGTTCTTATGCAAGAGAAATTTTAGAGAATAAAAAGAGGGACGCTACAAGAGGAGAAGTCCAGATTTCCCTGCTCTGTAGAATTATTTCCGTCGGAATCAGTCACAGTGTAAACATAATAGCCTGAGCCACTGGAGAAGGAGACGGTTCCCGTCCCTGTCAGATCTCCACTCAAGGTGAAAGATACTTTTCCCGCTCTAGGAAGACAATCTACGTATTTCCATTTCACAGGTTCATCTACGGAAACGGTCAATGTGAAATTTTTCTCCACATGTATTACCTGTAAAGAACCCGCACTCCAGAGACGGTACCAGGATAAAGGATTAGAGTCGCTTCTATCCGCGCCGTACTGCAGAGAACTCAAAGAAGAAACCTGGTGAGAGAAAATAAGATCCGATCCGGAGTAACCTTCTCTCAAAACGGAAACGTCTTGTGAGTAAGAGGAAATTCCGGGAGAAGCGCCTGTGAGAATATTATTCCAAGTTAAAGAATAAGCCTGGTTAGTTGTTGGAGTTCCTGCTCCGTAAGAAAGTGGCGCACCAGATCCGGTTACTTTTACAGAAATTCCTTGGGATGAATTTTGAATGGTACGATTCACTCCAATTTTCAAATTCGTACCGTTTTGTACGAATGGAGAAGAGCCGGAAAGATTACTCCAAATATTTTCAGTTAGGCCATCGACTGCCCAATTACTAAAAGGTAAAAATTTACAATTCCCAAATTCTTTAGAAACTAAGAAAGAAGAAGAAGGATTGTTCCCATTCAAAATATAATCCAAGAAATCATAAGCATTTGTATCAGTAGAGGCGACTTGTCTGGAATAATTTCCTCCGCCCCAACAGTTGAATGAAAAATTATAAGCTTCTAATTCTCCGAAATCAGGTCCTTTATTCCAAAGACGATGCCCTATAGAACTGATCCTTTCCGGCCAAGTGATACGATTTCCTCTGATTGCAACCGATGCACCTTCTCCGCTTAAACCTTCCATAGAACCTGATACTGGATCCATTGCTGAGGTTAGAGCCTCAGCGATTTGGTCCCTGTTTGTAAGTAAGGATAACGCGATCAAATCGTTTGTTTTGGAACCTTTGTCACCAGGAGAGCAGTAAAATAAGAAAAATACAGAGATAAGAGCGGAGAGAAATACACGTAAATAGGGGAGAAAACGATTCGAAAACATAATAAATACTCTAAGAAAACAGGTAAAAACCGGATTCTCTTATAATTTAACCTATGAGACTACATGTTTTTGCGTAAAACCCTATTTCTTCCCTGTAAAATTCGGGGTTTTTGAGCAAAAAAAGTGCCTCAAAGAATAGTTTGCTTGCTAGGTTCCAAAGAAGACTAAATATAACCGATTTCAAGAGAAACGTTAAGGGGTTAATCAAAAATGAAAAAATCACTCGTTTTGTTTGTCGTTTTGGCGGCGTTTTTAGTTGGTGAATCCATATTTGCTGACGCGCTTCCGGTAGTCGGAAAATGGAAAACCATTGATGACGAAGACGGTAAAGAAAAGTCCGTAGTAGAGCTTTATGAGCAAGGTGGCAAAATTTACGGAAAAATCGCCAGCTTAAGAGATCCTTTGGATAAAGATGGTAAGCCGAAAGTTTGTACCAAATGTGAAGGTGCAGATAAGGACAAGCCTGTTATCGGTCTTGTTATCATCAAAGGTTTGAGCCTGGACGATGACGAATATACCGGCGGAACCATTATGGATCCGAATAACGGCAAAACATATAAATGTAAATTAAAAGCCACTGACGGTGGTGCTAAATTGAACGTTAGAGGGTTCATCGGTTTTTCTTTGATCGGTAGAACTCAAACTTGGCTTAAAAAATAAAACTCCAAGTAAGCGGGGAGGATTCTCCCCGTTTTATTTCTATTTTTACGAGGTGATTTGATGAAGAGGATCGGCGCAATATTCTTATTCGCATTATTCTTTGCAGGGGCATTCAGTCTTTCTGCAGATCCTGCTCCAGTTACAGGAGTATGGAGAACATTCAACGATGCAGGAACTAAGGAAGAATCTACAGTTGAGATCTATGAGAAGGACGGAAAAATTTTCGGAAAGATCCTAAGCCTTATAGATCCAAACGATAAGGACGGAAAACCTGCTCGTTGTACTGAATGTGACGGACCTGAAAAAGATAAACCTATCTTAGGAATGGTTATCATCAAAGGGTTGGGAGCTGACGGAGACAAATGGACTGGCGGACGTATTTTAGATCCAAACGATGGAACTTGGTACAAATGTAGCCTAAAAGCAACCGAAGGCGGAAAAAAATTAGAAGTCCGCGGTTATATAGGATTCTCCTTGATTGGTCGTTCTCAATTCTGGCAGAAAAAATAATCTAAAGTCATTTTCGATTCGGGGATGGGCTTCGCCTTTTCCCGATTTTCGGATGTTTCCTTCCTCGCGTAAGTTTTATAAATATTCCTTTCAAACTGAATTCTTTCTTTTCTTTCCGATTCGCTTTCCGAAATTTAAACTGTGACGGGCTTCCTTCGGGTCTTTCTACTCGGCTTCTTATTTTATTCTTACCTAGTTTCCTGTTCTATTCTTAGGGAAACCATTCCATCTAGACCATTAAACGACGGATCTATCTCCGTTCTTCTGAAAATTGATAAAAATGCCAGGGAAGAATTTGAGAAGGTCACCTCTTGGGAAGTTCCTTATACATTCATAGAGAAGGATCATAGTTATGCAGTGATCCAACGGGACAAACTAAAAGTTTACGGTTTTCCTAAAGAAGGGATCAATATTGCAAGAGGTATGCCTTTTAAATATTATTCGGGAAATTACCAGGATTCCTTATCCGAGTCCATTTTTGCGTTAGCGGATATCAAGAAAGGTTATAAGGATAATATATTAAATTCTCATTATCTGTTTTGGGTGCATCGTCTTTTTCCAAAACATTCCCAGTATAAAATAATAGGAAAATCAGCAAGAGGAAGAGAGATCCCGGCGATCTTACTGACTGATACTAATATTCCGGACGAAGATAAAATTTCGGTCCTATTCAATTGTGCTCATCATTCGAACGAGGTTGTTTCCGTAGAACATTGTTATGATGTGATCTATGAACTTTTAGCTCATAAGAAGAAGTATAATGATATTTTTGCAAAGTTGAAGATCTGGGTGGTTCCCATTGTGAATCCGGACGGTTCTCGTGTGTTTTGGCATGAGAATATGTCCATGGGAAGAAAGAACGGATATCCAGGTTGGGGACAGATCACTGAAAAAGATAATCCGGGAGTGGATATAAATCGGAATTATCCGTTCTTCTGGGGAAAAACAAAATCGAACCAAACTTCTTCCTCATCCAATAGTGTATTTTTTAGAGGACCTTTTGCGGGTTCAGAGCCTGAGACACAAGCGATGATGAATTTAGCGGAGAAGGAGAGATTTGCCGCTTCTATCAGTTATCATGCGTTTGCGAATTGTATTTTAGTTCCATATACGATAGATGGGACTTCTAATCCGGAACCTGATCTGGTTTGGAATTTGGGTAAAAGAATCGCTTCTTCCGTGGAAAGTAAAAATCCGAACCATAATTTTAGCGCTAAGAAAAATATATACGGTGTGGATGGAGTCGACCAAGATTATTATTTCTTTAAGTACGGAACTCTTGCTTATTTAATAGAATCTTCTCATTTGAATCCGCCTTATTCGGATGTTCCTAAAATTTTAGAATCTTTGAGACCTGCCTGGACAATTCTTTTAGAAGAAATCGCTGATGGAAGTAAGCTCTACTTCAAGGTAAAGGACGAACATGGAAGTCCATTAGTAGCAAATATCAAATTTGATAAGCTCCTTTTTTATCATGGAGAAATTAGGACTTCTAGAAAAGAAGACGGAATGTTTTTCCAATCCTTTCCAGGAATACGTGGTATTAAGTTAAAAGTTGAAAAAGAAGGATATGAAACAGTCAACTGGGAAGGGACCACTTGGAGATCCTGGAAGGCAGTGGATATAATTTTAAGGAAAAAAGCTCCAGCCCAATAAGATCATGACAAGATATAAAAACGAGGCAGCCTTAATCTTTTGCACTTTGATCTGGGGTGGAACCTTCTCCGCTACAAAACTAAGTTTAGTTTCTATTTCTTCCTGTTTGTTTATAGGGATCCGGTTCGCGATCGCAACATTCGTTTTTGTAATATATATTTTTCTTAAGAACAGAAAGAACCCGGTATCTTATCCTGATTGGAAGACGAACAAATCTTTATACTTCTTAGCGTTTTTATTGGGCTTCTGGATGTTTATTGGATTTGCATTCGAGACTGTAGGTTTAAAATACACAACCGCTACTAAGTCCGGATTTTTGACCGGAACCTTAGTGGTCATCACTCCTATTTTACAAACTATATTTTTAAAACGTATGCCCAGCTCAGGAAACCTGCTGGGAGTGATCGTAGTAATGTTCGGTTTATTCTTTCTTTCCGCTGAATCAGTGGGAGAAGATCATAAATTAGTAATATCCTATCATTTGGGAGACATTCTCACTTTAGGTGGAGCGTTTTTCTTTTCCTTGTACATTATCTATGTGGATAAGGCGAGTAAGTCTTGTCCTTTGGACATTCTTCTTTTGTCCCAAACATTAGTGACTAGTGTATTCGCTTTTCTTTTAGCATTCATTTTGGATTGGACCGAGTTTGAACCTTTGTTTATCAAAATGGACTCCAGGGTAATGCCTGCATTGTTTTATAACGGCTTGATCTCATCTGTAGGAACTACATTCTTACAGACAAAATACCAGAAGGGGATCTCTCCTACGAGAGCGGGACTGATCTTTTCTCTAGAGCCGGTCTTCTCCGCTATCCTTGCTTACTTTACTTTGGAAGAAAGATTGGATGCAACCGGTTTGATCGGATGTAGTCTAGTTCTCACGGGAGTTCTGTTGGCCGAACTCTTGGGTAGAGAAAAGAAATTTTAGATCTTAATTTTGTTGGATCGGGTTTTCTGAACTTAAGTCCTGTTTAGGAATAGGTATCTTAGCTTTGATAGCTGCTTCTTTAGTTTTCGGGTCTAATCTAAAAAGCCTTTTGATTGCGATATCCTGCCAATAACGGGATCGATTTTCTTTGATAAATCTTTTTAGAAAATGGATCTCGGCTCCTTTTTCGTTAATTTCTTCTTTTCCATAAAATCTATTTTTAAGATCGGAAACAAAATCCGGATGATCCTGGAGATAAGAATCTAGATTTGTCAGAGCGTAAGTGCCTGTATAAGGACCGCCGAAGGATAGATTCAAACCCTTTGGGTGGGCGATAAAATTCCCCAGGAAACGGATCTCTAACCCTCCCGGATTAGAGAATGAAAATTTAGGTTTTTCTAATGGATCATACTCTATCGGAATAGAATTAGAATGAAGAACTGTATACGTATGTGTCTGTACATGTCCGTATTTGTTTACGGTTGTATAAGTATGAGTGGTAGTATAAGTGTAAGAAGCGCTATCCAGAATCAAAGTTTGATCATGTGGAAGGCGGGTGACTACAAAATATTTAGGAACTCCCACTTCTGATTTTCCTAACTGCAATTTTTGGACCCATAAAAATCTATAATTTCCTTCTCCTTCCATTTCTTTGCCACGATCTTCTAAATTGATCCGTACGGTGTTGTTTGAAATAGAAGAGATATGAGTATCCTTCGGAATTGATTCCTCTATGCCTGAAAATATCCCGTTTGAGATACCTCCCTTGGCAACGATTAGTCCGAAAGCAACTAAACCCTCTTCCCCTGGAGCAGGTTCTTCCAATACCGGAAATGTTTTTAAACAATTTAAGTATAAAAAGGATATACCAATTAAAAATAAGGATCTAAATCTCCAGTCCATCGGTTCCATCTTAAATGATAGCATTACTTCTTCAATCCGTTTTGTTAGTTGACTCAGATAGGATTGATGGAAGCAATATTATTCTCTATATTACATGAAGCGAAACATCCAGACAAAATTTTATTTCTTACTTTTATTCTTCATTTTATTTCCGATCTCTAATTTCGCTTCTCCTGCAAAAGTTGATTTGGATGAGGATGTTTTAAAAGAGATCAGAGATCATTACGATTCCGGACAGAAGGCAAATAAGTTTGATAGGGACTTAGGTGTTCCTAAGGCTAGTAAGGCCAAATTTTTCTCCATACAGCCGGGAGGAAGTTACGATTTTATATCCGACTTGGATATTAGCGGTAGAGGAGCATCTGCCGCGATGACTACGGAATCTCAAAGGCCGAATTTCTTTTTTGATATTAGAAGTAAGGATTATAAGATAAACGAGGCATTCGGGTTTCAAGTTCTCTTCCATTCCGCCAGAAAAGAATTCGATAAACAAGTTTATTCCGTACCTGCTCCTGATGCAGGTTCTTCTTCCAGTTCGAGTTCCTCTTCTTCCGGAAGTAGTAATTCCGATAAGAACGATAAAAATACGGTCACAGCGGATCTCGGAACGAACGTCAAAGTAGATTATAATTATATAATACCTACGTTCTATTGGGGGAACCCGGAAGTGGACGGATTTCGTATGGGTTTTGGTTTCGGATTAGCGGACATGAGAATGAGAGGGAATGTCGACTTTAGGGATCCTGGACAAACGATCGGGAGAATGTATGGAGCAATGGGTGACAGAGATACTTTTCTGAATACGTTGAGTTTTATACAATTGAGTTCCGGATTGGTGGATCTGAGAAGAGGGGATCCGATATTCAATTATCTTTTAGTAAATTTAAGCCAAGGGAATAATTTGGAATTAATGGGAGCTTATCTCGCCAGCCAAGGCACCCATTTTTCTACCGATGTAATATCACTTTTAGTTTATGCAAATTTGCAGGATAAGTATAATCCTCTTGAATTATTGGCTTTGAGCGCATTGTCTAGGACCAGCATCAATGCAAAGGACAAACAAGTTTTCGCTTACATGATCTATGTAGAAACTCCTAAATTCGGCTTTGTAAAAGCTCGATTAAGTTGGCATGGACCGTTGTTCAAAGATTCAGGATATACAATCCATATGAGCACGCTCGAACTTGCTTTGATGGTTCCAATCGACTTTTAATTCTTCTAATTTAGATCTGTGTAATATCCCTGCTTGACACTCGGTCGATTTGAAGCGATTTTGGGCCAAAAACTAAAACCGCCTAACCGAGGAATAATGAATAGAAATTTGGAATTGGAACGCCAAGGGGAAGTTGCCGCAAATTATCTACGGATTTTTTTAACTATAGTTTTTATTTTTGGGACCGCATTCGGGTTGGTTTGGAAAAGCGGGATCCAAGCGGTTTTAGGTTATTATATAGGCGGGATTATAGCATATTCCTTCATTATCTTCTTTTCTATTTTTGTAATGAAGTTTTTCGGCTATAAACCTTGGCTGAAATACGCCACAGTGTTCATGGAATTTATCGGTTATGCGATCGTGCAGGTCGGATATTTCGGAACAGAGGACCAATGGAAACCGAACGGCATTTTGAGCCCGGCTAACTATGGGATCTATTTTTTAATTTTAGCAGGGACTATTTTCAGGTTTAATCCCAGATTCACTTTTATCACTTCTACCGTCCTTGCAGTTCAATTCACTGCGATGGCAATGGCGCTTACCATTTTGAACCCTCAACTTCTCACCATGGGTTATGATGGAATGATCCGTTTAAGATCTCCTCTAGTGATCTTAATGGGAGTATTTTTATTCGCATTCGGAGTTACCATTTCTTACGCAACAAAGTTTGTGAGAAGATTGGTAGAAGAAGCACAGAACGCAGAAGAGAGAGCCATTCGAAATTATACTTCAGCGAAGGAAATTTTACATAGTTCCGAAACTGTTGCGGAAGAACTTCGCAATTCCTTAATAGACGTGGAAGATGTAGCCAGAGCAAACGAAGATAGCAGTCGAGATCTGGCAAGCATGGTAGAAGAAACATCCGCCACTCTGGAACAAATGGGAGCGAGCATAGAATCTATCGCGAAGATGGCGGAACAACAGGACGAATTTGGGGATGATACTTCTACTTCTATAGACAAATGGAAGGACCAGATGGTCAGAGTTTTCGAGGCGGTATCATTTGCTAGAAGTTTGGGAGAAGGTTCGGCTGCCACTGCGATAGAAGGGGAGGGCACAGTTCGAGTCGCGTTGGATGTATTCTCTCAATTTAAAGGTACTGTCCAAGAAGTGAGTAAGATCTTAGGAGTGATCCAAGATCTTGCAGGGAAAACAAATTTGCTTTCATTGAACGCAGCTATTGAAGCTGCAAGAGCCGGGGAAGCAGGAAAAGGATTTTCGGTAGTCGCGGAAGAAGTAAGTAAACTTGCGGATTCTTCCTCTCGAAATGCAAAAGAGATCGTAAAACAGATCGGTGCCTTGGGAGAAGCTTCCGATACAAGTTCCGAAAAATTCGGAGAATTGGTCCAGGCATTCCGTGAATTAACTTCTGGAATTGGTTCTATTGGGGAAGCACTTGCTCAGGTAGGAGATTCGGTAGACAAACAAAAAAGTCTTTCTACAGAAGTGGAAGATAAGAATAAACATATCCGTGATCTTTCTAAAGAGATGAAAAATTCTACATTAGAACAATCGAATGGTGCAAAACAGATCTTGAATGGTATAGAGTATCTGAGTAGAAGATCCATGGAAATGTCCGAGATTACGGAAAAACTTAGAACTAGTTTAGAAAGATTAAAAGTTACTTCCCAATCTTTGACAAAAACATTAGAAGCAACTAAATTAGAATAGAAGTACCGTATAGCTGGGAATTTCATACGTCCTTCGATCGAAAAACGATCCAAAGGTGCGTATGAAGTTTCAAAGAGAATCCTGCTTTAGTTCGGAGCAGCCATCCCGGTAGAGATCGCGATCCGATTCCAGGAATTGATCGTATTAATCACAACGATCAATGCGATAAATTCTTTTTCCTCAAACTGAGCTCTCACTCTTGCATACAGATCATCCGGAACCCCGTGCTCTGAAATTTTAGTCACACACTCTGTTAACTCCAAAGCGGCTCTTTCTTTTTCTGTATAATAAGGGGCTTCTTTCCAAGCGTTTAAAAGATAGATCCTTCTTTCTTCTTCTCCTAATTTTCTGGCGTCCACAGTGTGCATGTTAATACAAAAAGCGCATCCATTGATCTGAGAAGATCTAATCTTGATCAGCTCATAAAGTTTGGTATCTATTCCTGAACCTTTTGCGAAGTTTTCCATCTCCATCATTTTTTCCAAAACTTGGGGATACACTTTGGCGTAATTGAATCTTGTGTTCATTTATTTCCTCTTTAAAAGGAAAGACGCTCGAAGTGGGGAGATGTGACAGTGATGGGGAATTTTTTTAAAGGGCCCCGCCCTTTTTGGGTGGGGGCCGGTGCGGTGGTACCCGAGAACCACAACAAAGGTCCCGTATCACAGTTCCCGAATTTCCACAACTACATTTCGTACGCTCGACTCATGTTGGAATTCCAACATGAGTGCGAAGAAGCGGGCGGATCCTCCAGCGATGCGGGAGTCGCGCTGCTCCATATCTTAAAGTTACTTTCTGCAGACGAAATCGGGTTTGATTTTCCTTTCACTGATACGATCTTATCGTTTGTATTTAGGAGTACTGATGACCTCTTTTGACAAGATCCAAAAGCGAGCCTCTAAAAGAAAAGGTGGAGAGAAGGCCCTACAATCCCTTCTTCCCAAAGTAAGTCCTAAGAACAAACTTAGTCGTCTTCCGGATGATCGGGTGCTTAGTGAAATGGCTAAGCGAGTCTTCTCCGCAGGTTTTGTTTGGAAAGTTGTAGAAAATAAATGGCCAGGTTTCGAAGAAGAATTTTTGGGATTTGATCCCGCAAAATTACTCAAGCAGCCGAATCGATTTTGGGACGCATTAGAATTGAACGAAAAGATCATACGTAATGCGCAAAAGATCTCATCCGTAAGAAAGAATGCACAATTCGTCGTGGATATCGCTCGGGAACATGGTAGTTTCGGAAAATTTTTAGGGGATTGGCCTATCCAAGATCAGATTGGACTTTTGGATTTTCTTTCCAAACACGGCTCAAGATTGGGAGGAAACACCGGCCAATATTTCTTGCGCTTTATCGGAAGAGATTCTTTTATTTTATCTTCCGACGTTATATTATGTTTACGTGATGTAGGACTTCCTTTGTCCTCAACGGGGAAATCCAAAAAGGATTTGGCGGCTATTCAGAAACAATTCAATACTTGGGCCGAGGAAACCGGTTTATCATATACTCATTTATCCCGTATTTGTGCATTTTCGATAGGTGAGAATTATTCTACAGAGATGGAAGAGTATTGATACGAGAAAAGGCCTAACATCCTTTAGGAGAAGTCAGAGATGCGCGGTTTGCCCTTATAGTATTTCTACTAAGAAATGCAAGAATTTTGAGTAGAAGCCGATCTTGTCCCTTAGATCCGCCCATGTTAAAATCCCGGTTGGTTGAAACTAAAAAAGTTTTTTACCATATTCTTCAGGGATCTATATATGAAAAACCGCAGCTTACCTTTTACCTTTCTTTTACTTTTTTCGCTTCATATGAATTGTGGAGAAGATTCTAAAAATGATTCAACTCTCCTTGCCTTACTTGGCAGAAATTGTGTCTCTGTACCAAAAACAGTTAGAAAAGACGATGGAGCCTCAACGATAAGCACTTACCAATGCTCCACCTCCGGACTAGTATATACCTGTTCTGCTGGCGGTATGTCTTACGTAAGAACTTATGTTTCTGCGAATGCTGCTAAGTTAGGGTTATTCGATCCGCCTGAATCAGGTATGCCGATTTCTCAAAGGGGATTGGCAAGCTATAAGTTAATTACACCGATGGGGGCCGCGGGACAACATTATACCTATACTTATGATTCATCTCAAAGATTAGTTTCTCGGAAGAATGAAATGAGCTCGGGCACAGAATCATTTAACGATTACGATGCAAATGGATTCCCGAAGAACGGAGGCACATATAGTTATAATTATGCAATCGGAGGGACTCGTCCAATTGAGATCGCAGATGGAGGTACTATAACCGAATATAATTCCAAGGGTTGGGTCACCAAAGAGGACAGTAGCTCGGATACCTTTTATGAAAGTACGGATACATTAGAAATCTGTGATTGACCTTCTTGGAGATACTAACTCTAAGATCTTTCCATCTACGATGAAAAAGACGAAAGTAGCATTCGTGAGGATTTTGCTTCGTCTATTTCTCGGACGGCCTCCGGTATCGGCATTTTCTGCAGCGCAAAAGAGATTCTTTCCTCTCTTCTTCCTTGATTTTTCTCTCAAAAAATAGGAAAGATAATCTACGTTTTTCATTGACCGGTCACATCAATTCTCTACATTGGTTTTTACGGCCTTTTCCGCATGGGAAATCGCCGGCAAGGCCAAACGAGTTAAAAAGACGGAAGTCCTCTTCCCTCAAAAAGAAAAACTCGCTGAGGCAAATAATCAGTTCTTTAACAACAAATATAACTGCGAATGAGAAATTTAAATTTTTTATTAGCTGAGATTGTTCCATGGTGATGAGTTCGCCATGGATATAATAATCTCGAACACTAAGAAAACAAATTAGAGCTACTCTCATTCTACAATAATATCGAAAGATGCAGCCCT
>NZ_RQES01000014.1 GCF_004769405.1 Leptospira selangorensis | reverse complement strand
GCGTATTTGATCTCACTTGTGATTTGGTCGGTGGAGCCGGTGTCCGTTTTCAAAACTTCGATCTGCATTGTGACCGGAGGATTGATGACTGTGTCTATATCAGGATAGTCTGCTACCCATACATTCGTATTGGATTCGTAAGAGTTTAGGATCCCGTCTCCATCAAAATCGTTTACGATGGTGGTTCCTGTCGGATCGATAGTCCCACCAACTGCTTGGACACTTACTTTTGTCCCAGGAGGAAGACTGAAAATATCATGAACAGGAGCAACAGGTTGGCCTGGAACACCTTCATTCACGGAAACGAAAGGAACTTTCTGGGCGACCAACCAAGTAGCTTTGGAAAGATCGATATCTCCTCCACCAAATCCAAAATCGCTCAAACAAGTGGCTACAAACGGGAGTAAAATGACACTCACCAAAAACCGTTTACCGAATTCAAATCCCCTTTTCATTCCAACAATTCCTCCGGAATTCACTTCACCTAAGTTGATTATGACAATATACGTTTCCAGGCGGACAAAGCTGTGAAGCTTTCACTCCCAAATTCGTAAAAAAACATACTTTTGCAAAATTCATTACCGAATATTTGAAAAACATGTCCTGGAACGGACGTTCCCAAAAAAATAGGGAATCTGTCGATTTTTTTCAGCGGCACACAATAAAAATTTGTTAAGGATTCGTAAAAGGCAGCCCTTAAGGAGGGAGTCCGTTAAGCGAATTACTCATTTAGGGAACGTTAGG
>NZ_RQES01000013.1 GCF_004769405.1 Leptospira selangorensis | reverse complement strand
AACGCTTTCTATACGGATTGGAATACTCTGAATAACGCTAACGTTACTTCTACGAATTATACTACAGCTTTGGGTTTGCCACTTCTTGTGACCACTCCTATAAACTGTACTACGATCCCTTTCCATCCTCTAAATTGTTTAGGTTTTACTGCAGATATGAACGCCATCAACTGGATGGGGAATTATAATTACGGAGTGGGAGCTTGGAACTCCGGAACAGACGGAGGAGCCTTTGACTCTTTCCTTGCTAATGGTCTATTCCGTCTAACGGCAACCAGTACGAACCGTAGTTATCGTCTGGAGTCTAGCACAAACGACTTCGTTGTGAACGAGAACGTTTCTGTTACCACTCTGTCCGAACCACAAACAGTTACTTACGGAGACGTGGCCTTTACCGTATGGAGACAGGATAATACTCTCCAGGGTAAGTTCATACAGATCTCCACAGGTACTGTTTTGACTGGCGGAGCCCAAGTGAAACTTAATACCGCAAATGCAACTGGCAAATTCGTAGTCAAAACAGACTCGGGTAAGGCCTCCATACTTTGGGAGAATGGTGCGGATATATACATTGCATTTAGAGATCTGACAGCTGCCAATTTCCCTGCTATTGGATCTGAAATCAAAGTAGCAACACGTCCGAATACTTCGGGAGGTTTAGCTCTTGCTATGGGAGGAGGCGGAAAGGCCATCGCGGTTTGGTCAGTTGTTACTACCTCTACCTCATTATTTACGACTACCACAACCCATACTGTCGCAGGCCGAAATTTCCAAGGAGATGCGGCCGGTACATCCGGAACCGGATTTGGCGTAGCTCTTGTGAGTGGAGTTGGAATGAATTGTGTGCTTGGTGCAGACAGCGATGGAGGGAACACTGCACTTATAGCTGTAGGCTACGGTATCAATTCGAATATAGTGAGTGGCTATACATATGATTTTGCAACTGGAACCAGACAAGCTGGCCCAGTCAGTTTGTCTGGGACTACTGGAGCAGCAGTTGTAACTTCCGTCTCTGTGAACGCTGTCGGCGGGAAGGCATTTGTTGTATGGCGAAGGACAGACACAACTGCGGTCGCTCGAGTCTATGATTTGACAACGAATACTTCTATGGGGCCGAATGCTTTCGGTATTGCAGGAAATACAAGTGCGATTTCTACAAATGCAATGGCGGGCTACGGGCTACTTACTTTTAGCTCCACTCAGAATACGGGAATCTATCTGCGAGTCGTCGACCTTTCGGATGGGCTTTTGGAATATACCACAACTCTTCAATTGGATACTTCTAAATCAGCTAAGAGCAGGAAACCGGGAGGAATTTATCTTTCAGGAACAAATATCATCGCTCTCTGGGAACATGAGGAATCTTCGAAACGTACTATTCGAGGAAGGGCGGCCACTGTCGCGCCAGCTTTGGTTACAAAGGGATCCGGAGAATTCTTTGTGAGCACTACGAATTTCGGAAACCAGACAGGACCTAAGATTGCGGTCAAGGATGCTACCGGATTCGTGGTTTGGTGGGCAACTGATTCCTCCCAGCAGAATATCCGAGGTTACTCTTTAGATATCATGAATCCTGGTGCGCTTCAATACGGTTTGAACAACTTCTTTGTGGCTCCACTCATAGAGAGAGATTACACTCTGAAAGCGCAGATCAATTTCTAAGCTCCATAAGGATTTCGTTATGAAGCTTAGGGTATCCGCGATCCTTTGTATCGTCGGTCTTTTTTCCTTCGCAAACTGTTGGAAGGGACCGGGGTTACTGGATCGGATTTGCAAGCATACATTTTGTGGGGATTTGCCTCCTGGGACTAGTTTTCCTTCTCCCGGGTCGGCTCCTGCTCCTGAGGGAAGCGATCTATTCTCCATCTCCACAAATTATAGCCAGGCGATAGACGATCCG